>JAGPDK010000295.1 GCA_018057605.1 Kofleriaceae bacterium
GTCGAGATCATCGTCGTCATCGTCGAGGTCGTCATCTTCATCCTCGTCGTCCTCGTCGTCGTCGTCGAGATCATCGTCGTCATCGTCGAGGTCGTCATCTTCATCCTCGTCGTCGTCCTCGTCGAGATCATCGTCGTCCTCGTCGAGATCATCTAGCTCGTCGCTTGCGGCTTTGGCCGTAGCTGGGCCTTGGCCCGGCCGCGATACAACCGGTGCACCTATCAGGACTGAACGCTCGCTTGGATTACCCAACCCCGTTGTCGCGTTAGCAGCTTGCGCTGCGGCGCCGTTAGAAACCACAGGTGCGCTTGCACGTCGCGTCAGCACCGCGGGTGACGGAGCGGGCGCTGCGGCTACCGCGGCTGGGGTGGCGGTACTGCGCCGCAGCACCGCTGGACTTGGCGCTGGTGGCAGCGCCGCCGGCCCGTCGATGCGAATCGTGCGGGCTTTGACTTCGCGTTTTGGCTTCGCGATTTCGATGCCATCGTCATCGTATTTACGAATCAGGCTGGAGCCAAGTTGGTTAGCTTCATTCGCTGCGGCCAGCGATGCTTCTTTCGATCGCAGACAGTTGTCGCAACGACCACAAGCAGGCGCGTCAGGCTCGCCTAAGTAATCCAAGATCACCTGGCTTCGGCAGCCCGGAGTTTTGACATACGCCAGTAGCGAGTCGAGCCGTCGCCGGTCAGCGATGCGGCGGCCTTCGTATTGCCGCGCGCGCTCCGAGATCAACTCCGGTGGGGGCGGCGGCACGGCTACGTAATACAGCCCACCTTCTTGCTCGGTGATGAACTTTTCTTCTTTGAGCAAGTTGAGTACGGTGCGGGTCCGCTGCGAACCGACTCCGGCGCTCAGCGCAACATTGGCGATCGTGGGTAGCGAATCTTCGCCTTCGGCACCACGCTGCGCACCAAACGCTTCGAGCGCACTGAACACCGAGCGAACTTGACGGCGTGTTGGATACGAGCCTTGCAAAAAATATTCTTGGATCGCGACGTCATCAGGCGAGAACAACAATACGCAGCGCGCCGGTTTGGCATCACGTCCACCACGCCCAGCTTCTTGGGCATACGCTTCAAGCGAGCCTGGCACGTGATAGTGCAGCACATTGCGAATATCTTGTTTATCGACGCCAAGTCCAAACGCGTTGGTTGCCACCATCACGATATCTTTGGAATCCATGAACCGCTGTTGTTCGCGATCGCGTTCGTTTTTGTTTAAGCGCCCATGATATCGCGCGACTGGAATACCCCAGCGGCTGAGTGCCTCATGCAACTCATCCACTTTTTTAACTGTGGCGCAATACACGATGCCTGGGCGCGGCAATTTTTTAAGCAGCGTGACCAGGGTGCGCATTTTCTCGTCTTCGTCGTGAAAAACGATGACTTCGTAGTGCAGATTCGGGCGATCAAACGTGGTGGTAACCACCGCGGCATCTTCGATTCCGAGTTGATGCAGAATATCTTCGCGCACGTGGGGTGGCGCGGTGGCGGTAGCTGCAAGCACCGGCGGCCGACCGACTTCGTCCAGCGCCTTGCGCAACATGAGGTACGCCGGGCGAAAGTCGTGACCCCATTGCGAAACGCAATGGGCCTCATCGACCACAAAACGGGTAACGCCAACGTTGCCGGCCGCGGTTTTTAAAAACGTGCGAAACGCTGGGTCGGCCATGCGCTCAGGCGTGGTCAACAATAGTTTGCCGCCTGGTGATTGCACCAGTGCATCGACTTCACGGCGTTGTTTGGTTGTCAGCGTCGAGTCGATGCGCACGGCAGTTACGCCTTTGGCGACCATCTTGTCGATTTGATCTTTGATCAACGCAATGAGCGGGCTCACTACGACAGTGACGCCGGCCGAGATCAGCGACGGCAGTTGGTACAGCAACGACTTACCGCTGCCGGTTGGCATGACGGCGAGGAGGTCGCGGTTCTTGAGTAGATGTTCGAAGGCTTCAGCTTGGCCCGGCCGAAAGCCTTTGATGCCGAGGACTTCTTGGCCAATGGCCAGCAACGTGCCGAGTTCACGCGGCAGGTGCTCGGTGCCCGGCGCTGGAGCGCGATCCAACGAATACGCAGCTCCTTTAGGTGTCGCTACAGTCGCCGCCGCCGTGACCGGCGCCATGCCCGGTGCGGTGGTCATCGGTTCGACGGCTGCGGCTGCAACGACAGGTGGCCGCTTACGTGTCGGTGTCGGTGTCGCGGCCTTCGCGGCCTTGGTCACGGCCGGCGCTTTGGCGACGGCTTTCGCAGGGCGTGGCTTAACAGCCTTGGCAACCACGCGCGCGCGGGTGGTCGTCGATTCCGCCTTGCGGGAGGCAGCTTTGGCGGGCTTGGCTGAGGCAGCCGATTTGGTTCGTTTCGTCGTGGACATGGAGTCGCCACGTTCCTTCGTACGGGGTTATCGCAGACGGTGCCTTGTGCACCGGCCGGTTGGCGAAAACCAACCCAGCCATCGAAGCCGGTATCGCAATGCGCAGTCGCATGTCGACCAACCTCGAACCCGCCGTGGCATCGCGTTCACGCGACCCGCTGCGTACCCTAATCAAAAGCATGGCTGCGCCAGCGGCGCAAGGCCCTAAGGCGAGATCTCGCTAATCAATTGACATGATTGCGCCAGGACTGCAGTGTTGTGCGTGGCTGCAAAACTGCTCGCGTTGGATCTTGATGGCACGTTGTTACGTAAAGACGGCAGCATCGATCCGGTGGATCTGGCTGCAATTGCTCGGGTCCAAGCCCAAGGCGTGATTGTTACCATTGCAACCGGGCGCATGTACGCTGGCACCCGGGCGGCTGCGCTGGCCATCGCCGCCAATGGGCCGGTAGCTTGTGTCGACGGCAGTGCGATTATCGATGTGCGTAATGACCGTGTGGTGCATCGCACGGCGATTTCGTCAACGTTAACAGCCCATGCGCTAGCCACTTTTGATGCTCACGACTTGGCGATGTTTGCATTTTGCGATCACGCGATTGTGCACAACGCGGCAGGGGACCCTTTTGCGCGTTATGTCGCGACGTGGTCACCCACGCTAGAGCGGGTCGAGCGGGTCGAAAATGCAGTGCAAGGCTATGACTCACTCGCAACATTGGCCGTCGGAACGCAAGCTCAAATCGCCCAGGCCGCAGCGGTGATCGTTGGTCATAGCGGCGAGCGCTTGTTCACCGTTCAGTTTGCGGTGAGTCACAGCTCAAGCGAAAAGCCAGGCTTGCATGCACTGTTGGTGCGCGCCGCAGGTTGCAGCAAAGGCACCGCGATCACCGCGTTGGGAGCGCACCATGGAATATCCGTCGCAGATATTGTGGTGGTAGGCGATTGGCTCAACGACATCTCGATGTTTCGAGTCGCCGGACGATCCTTTGCGATGGCGGGCAGTCCGGTTGAAGTTGCGGCCGCAGCGACGGATCAGCTCGCCGCGATGGCCGCGCACGGCGGCGGCGTGGCGGAAGCGATCGCACGGGTTTGGCCGTGACCTTCACCAAATAGTATACGGCGCATGGTAGCGTCGCAGCATGTCGAGTCTCTCGAGTGTCCGACCGGTGGAAGCTGCGGAAAATCGTCTCGAACACTTCAACGCGGATCGTAGCCGCCTACTCACGGATGTTGAACGGCGGATCGTGAAGCGGTTAACCGATGCGGCACAAGCAGCGCAAAACGCCGGCACCGCCGGTCATGCATCATCGTTAGAGTACGTAATCAACGACGTTTGTTATCAAGAAATTCGGCGGCTGGAAGCTGGCTCGGGAAACGATGGCGCCTTGGCACGATGGCGTGATTTGTCGCGCCGCTTACTGGGCATGACGGAGGCCGAGCGCATTGTGGAGCTACGCAGTTTGGTCAGCTACTACAGCCACGATGTCGTTGGGAATTTTGATCCACGCGTGTACAAGTTTGCCACTGGCATCGCACCGTCCATCTTGGGCTTTGTGTTTTCGCCTATCGCAAGTCTGCGCGACGGGGTGAAATCCATTGCCGCGCTGGATGCGCGGATTTCGGCCGATGGTGAACTCGAGGTAGTTCGAGCGTGTGCGAAGCGCGGCACGATCGTGGTGGTACCCACGCACTCGTCGAACATGGATTCGCCCGTGATCGGCCTAGGTTTATTACGTGCTGGCTTGCCACCGGTTACTTATGGCGCCGGCAAAAATCTATTTACCAATCCGTTTATTAGCTATTTCATGCGCAACCTTGGCGCTTATCGCGTCGATCGCCGCCTGCGTTTCGAGCTGTACAAAGACGTGCTCAAAGAATATTCGACGGTGCTGTTGGAGAACGGCTATCATTCGTTGTTCTTCCCCGGCGGCACGCGTTCTCGCTCAAACCTAGTTGAAAAGAATCTCAAGCTTGGCTTGTTGGGCACCACGGTCACGGCCTACAAAAACAGCATTCGGGCTGGTGCGCCGAACCAACGTATTTACATCGTGCCAGCAACCATCAACTATCGTTTGGTGCTCGAAGCCGAGACATTGATTGCTGACCATCTCGCCGAGGTTGGTAAGAATCGTTACATTATCACCGACGACGAATTTTCGAGATTTGGGCGCATTGCCGAATTTATGCGCCGCATTTTGGTCCATGAAGGCTCCGTGGTGGTGCGCTTTGGTCGACCACTCGACGTGTTTGGTAATGAGATTACCGACGACGGTGAGTCGCTCGATCGTGCCGGGCGCGTTGTGGATCCGGCATCGTTCGTGTGTGGTGCCGACGGCCAGGTGCGCGATGACGATCAGCGCGACGCGGAATATACGCGGGCGCTCGGCCGCAAGTTGGCTGCGGCGTATCCACGGCTCACGGTGTTCCATGCGACGCACTTAGTAGCGCGAACACTGTTCGATGCTGTTGCGGATGCGTGTGGTACTCGCGATATCTATCGGCTGTTACGTGCTCCGGCGGGCCGCCTCGAAGTGCCGATGGCCGAAGCCTTGGCACGCATGGCGGCGTTGCGTGCAACGTTACGCGCGATGCCTCAGCATGGCGCGGAACATCCGTTGTTAGGGCAGGCCAGCGATCGCGACATTATCGACGATGCCGTGCGGGGCTTGTCGACCTATCATACCAAAGCGGCCGTGACCCAACGTGGCGATTTTCTCGTCGTTGGAGACCTTAATTTGCTTTATTACTATAGCAATCGCATGGCCCACGTCGGAGGCGAATGATGGCACGCGCAGACACCGTCGGAATTGTTGGTGCAGGTCCCTTTGGTGCAGGGCTTGCGGCCGCTTTGGCTCGGGTTGGTCGCCCGGTTGTTTTGTGGTCGCGCGATGCAACGGTGGTTGCGTCGATTCGCGAGCGTCGAGTCTGCGCCCGGTTGCCCCAGGTAACGTTGGGCGAATCGTTGCTTGCCACCGACGATCCGACCGAACTGGCCCGCCGTGCACGTTTCATCGTGATGGCGGTCGCGTCCACCGATGTGCGGGCTCGCGCACGTGAGCTGGGCGAGTTTCTCGACGGTAACCATATTGTTGTGCACGCCGTTGGCGCACTTGCTGAACCTAACAATGAACGCGTCAGTGAAGTCGTGGCTGCAGGGATTTCAAGTCTTCGTATCGGCGTGTTGGCTGGCCCGGCGTTGCCATTAGAAATGGCTAATGGCACCTTCGCCTCGATGGTGGTGGCGTCGCACTACGATGAAGTTGTAAGCGAAGCGCGCAGGTTGCTTAATGTGCCACCTGGGCTTCGCATGTACGGTTCCAAAGATTTGCCGGGCGTTGAACTGGCCTCGGCGTTATCCGGTGCGTATGCGATTGGCTTGGGTTTGGCAGACGGTATGGGCGTTGGCCCAGGGCCGCGCGCGGTGATGATTACGCGGGCGATTGCCGAATCGGCTCGCTTGGGCGTGGCGGTCGGAGCCGAAGCGCGCACGTTCACTGGGCTGGCTGGCCTCGGCAACTTGTTGGTGCGTGCAGATCGTTCCTACGCATCGCAAGAATATCGCTTGGGTCAACAACTAGCGGCGGGCAGTGCGGTGCGCAGTGCAGACCCGACGGTCCGTGATATTGAAGGTGCACATGCCGCGCGCACGCTGCTCAAATTAGCCGAGCGCCACAAAGTGTATGTGCCTTTGTTGCGAGGCATTGCCGGGGTGCTCGCTGGCACATTAACGGCCGAGCAAGCGGCCCAGGCCGCCGCCGATACCGTCGCTGCGCAAGAATAATCAGGTTCATGACGCGCAACGAGGTAACGCATCACGTACCCATGCCACCGGCGGCGAAACCTGGGTGGCGTGAAGCTGGAGGTCGCCATGAGCGCGATTGATCTGCCACCAGGAATTGGCTTGGTTGGTGCGAGCTTGCAGCGCTTCACGTCGCCGCCAGCAGCGCGGCGATTGGCGCGGGCCTCGGTATTTATTTGCATAGGCAGTGGCGCGGCAACCTGGGTCATGGTTGCGCGCAACCACGGGCGCGCCGATCAGTCGGTCTACGCAGTGATGCCGCTGGCACTTGGCGCGGTCGCGGTGCTGGGTTGGCTCATTCGCAGTGCCTCGATTACGGTTGCGCGCGATGGCCTACGCTGGGGCTGGCAATCCATTGCGTTTACTCGGCGTGCCGAAACCATTGTGCAAGCCACGGCTTATCTCGACGGGGTTGCGCTGGCCGGCAAGCGGGGCGCACCTTGGTTTCTTGCGGCTGCGGATTGGCAAAAATTCCCAGACCTAGTGCGTCAGTTGCAACGGGCGCAATTGCCCGTCGTGCAGCGGCAACAAAGAGCGCCGTGGCGCGCCAAAATGCAAAGTTACGGTCGCGCTCTCGACATCCTGCTGTTACTCAGTTGCTGCGGTGCGATCGCGGTTGCGATCGCGGCTATCACCCAGCATTGAGATCGCTAACCAGCATCGCTTTGACAAAAGGTTAAAGCTGCTGGCGGACCCGCGCCCCAGCGTTCGCTGGTGCACTTCATGTCGGCCTCGATTTTACAAGTGACTTGCTCGCTGAGCATTCGTCACATTTTCGATGATCATTCCGCAGGTTTACCAACGCCTGAGGCCCTGGTGTTGACTGCTTGCTCGACCGCCGCGCATCACACCAAATAGTCGATGCAGCGCGCGTAGTCGATTGGTTCGCCAGTCCATTTTGATGCGTTGGTGTTGGCCGTAATAGCGAGCGCGGCATGGGCATCGTGTAACGCTGCGAGACCTCGTCGCGCAGCAACGTCGCTTGATGTTGGGCGGTCTGGTTGTGCGGAGATGAGGCGATTGCGGTGATCGAAAAAAATCCAGCCATTGGCATTGGCTTCGAC
>JAGPDK010000296.1 GCA_018057605.1 Kofleriaceae bacterium
GTTGTAATAGTTGGTAACGCGCGCAATCTTGCCGTCCCGTAGCTCAAAAAAAGCACCGACGGGCAGGCGGTACGCTTGGCCGTGGGCGGCTGGGAGGCCGTCTTGCGCGACCAGATAGCTGCCGTTGATGACAAACTCGGCTGCTGCGCGAGGGCCGTTTACCATCACCACCAAGTCCACTACTTGTTCACGGTAGCAACGATTCATGTCGGCTAAAAATTCAGTAAACAGGGCTTTGCCGACTCGCCGCTTACCTTGGTTGGGGTCGTGGACGAAATCGTCGGTGACCATGGCGGTCATAGCAGCGAAATCGCCCGCGTTAAACGCCGCGTAGTAGTTAGCAATGACAGTGTGTGGGGCCACGACCATGGTGTAGCAAACTCACCGCAGGAAGCGCTACTGTTACAGCTCGATCTGCAAACCGAGTTCAACCACCCGATTCGGCGGCAACTGGAAAAAACTCGTCGGTGGCCGCGAATTGCGCGACAAGAATGAAAACAACATTTTGCGCCAAGGTGCCAGTTTGGATTTGCCGGTGACCAACAGCGTTTGACGCCCGAGATAGTAGGTTGTATCGCTCTCATTAATGGTTAACCCGATACGTTCACAGCGGGCCAACATACGCGGCACGTTTGGCCGCTGCATAAACCCGGTTTTGACAACCAACCGGTAAAAGCCCATGGATACAGCGTCGCCGCCTTCTTCGTCGGCCGGCACTTTGAGTTCGGTAAGCGCGATGGCCGAGTTGCCGGCGACAAACGGAACATTTTCGGTGAGGATCGAAAGCAACACCACTTGTTTGTGCAGCACCTTGTTGTGTTTGACATGGTGCAACAACACGTTCGGGATGCCGTCCGACGACGATGCCATGAACACCGCGGTGCCAGGCACGCGCGGCAAGTGCGTAGCCGCAATGTCCATCAAGAACAGTTGGTCAGGAATAATGCCCGACTCCATGGTGCGCGACAGCTCCATGCGACCGCGCCACCAGGTTGTCATAATGACGAACACCGCCGCGCCGATGGCCATTGGAATCCAGCCACCTTCGGCAAACTTGGTGGCGTTGGCTGCGAAGAACGCCAGGTCGATGGCAACAAACGGGATGAACAACATCAATGCCGTCGACATTCGGTAGCCCCAGTTGTGCCGACACACCAAGTAATAGAGATACGACGTGATCGCCATCGTGCCGGTAACTGCAATGCCGTAGGCCGAGGCGAGTTTGGACGAGCTACCAAAGCCAACGACCAAAACTATGCAAGCAAGCATCAATAAATAGTTCACTTCAGGGATGTAGATTTGACCTTCGCTCTTATGCGAGGTGTGAATCACGGTGACCCGAGGCACATAGCCGAGTTGCACGGCTTGGTTGGTGAGTGAAAATGCGCCGGAGATCAACGCTTGCGACGCAATCACCGCGGCCATGGTTGCCAAAATGATGATTGGAATCAGCAGCGAATTGGGCATCATTTCGTAAAACGGGTTCTTGATCGAACCCGGTTGCTTGGTTAGATACAGCGCGCCTTGGCCAAAATAGTTGAGCAACAGCCCAGGGAATACGATGGTGTACCATGCGATGCGGATCGGCGTTTTTTGAAAGTGGCCCATATCGGCGTACAGCGCTTCGCCGCCGGTGACACACAACACCACCAACCCAAGCAGCAAAAAACCATGGGTCCCGCCGTGTACAAGATAATGAATGGCGTAGTAGGGATTGACTGCCTTGAGCACGTGCGGCGCCTTGAGAATCCACGGCACGCCAGCAATGCCAATCACAACAAACCAGACCAACATAATCCAGCCAAAAACCGCACCAATTTTGTGAGTGCCGAGTCGTTGGAATAGAAATAACACCACCAAAATCCCAACCGAAATCGGCACCACCAGGTGCGTTAGCGTTGGACTTTGTTCTGATAACCCTTCGACTGCGCCGAGCACGGAGATGGCTGGTGTAATCATGCCGTCGCCGTACAGCAGGCCTGCGCCAAACAACGCCATTAAGAGTGGGATGGCTAGGCGGTGACGATTGTTGGCTGCGGTCCGGCCGCCAACTAACGCCGCCAGGGCTAAGATACCGCCTTCACCTTTGTTGTCGGCACGCATCACAAACGTGAGGTACTTAATGGCTACGACCAAGGTCATAGCCCAAAACATCAGGGACACCACGCCCAACACATCGGTCGCGTAACCGGCGACAGCGGCGGGGTTGGTTAGATTGGCAGCGTCGAAAACAATGCCGTGTTTGGATGAAAGACATTCTTTCATTGCATACAGCGGCGACGTGCCGATGTCGCCGTAGACTACGCCGAGGGCGCCCAACGACAGCACCGCGAGTTCTTTTTTGTTTTTGGGGCCGTGGCCATGCGCGTGTTGTACACCGGTTGATGTACGGCTGCGATGCGAGCCAGTTGTCGTGGGCGAAGGTGAGGGTTCAGTCATCTGGTTAAAACACCCGCGGACCGCGCCGCGAAGCAGTCGGTACCACGAGCGATCTGCAAAAGGGAGGGGATATGCAGGCCCAAATCCGAGCCGATCGGAGCGGCCCTGGGGTTGACAGGGATGCAGCTAGTCAGTTATCGCACTGGTTGTCTCGGCAGTCGCCGTGGCTTGGTGCATGCAAGGAGAAATGCCGTGAATTTCAGCGGTTGGACGAATCGTTCGGTACAAACAGGGTTGCTTGCAGTAGTGGCTTGCGCCACGGCCTTGGCATCCTCAAGCTGCAATAAAATGGGCGGCGACAAGAATAAGTCGCAGGGCGGTTCGGGCTCGAATGCGGCCGCGGCGGGCGCTAGCACCAACGTCGCGACCGGTCCAATTCTGATTGGCCACTATGCATCCATGACCGGTGCGGAAGCTACCTTCGGCCAATCTACCGACAATGGTGTGCGCCTTGCCCTTGAAGAACGCAATGCCAAAGGCGGCGTCAAAGGCCGCAAGGTCGAAATCAAAACGCTCGACACCGCAAGCAAAGCCAGTGAAGGCAAAACCGTCGTCACCCGCTTGATCAATGAAGATCACGTGGTGGCCCTGTTGGGCGAAGTGGCTTCGAAAATTTCGCTCGAAGGTGGCAAAGTTGCCCAGCAATTCAGCATTCCGATGATCTCACCGTCGTCGACCAATGCCAAAGTGACTGAGCTCGGCAACATGATTTCGCGGGTGTGCTTTATCGACGGCTTTCAAGGCTACGTCATGGCCAAGTTCGCCAAAGGCGATCTGAAGTTCGACAAAGTTGCGATTCTCTACGACCAAGCTGCGCCTTATTCAAAGGGCTTAGCCGAAGATTTTACGTCGGCATATACTGGAATGGGCGGTGCGATCGCCACCAAACAAGAGTACTCGGCCGGCGACGTCGACGTTGCCGCACAATTGGGCAACATCAAAAAATCCGGCGCACAAGCGGTGTACTTGCCGGGCTACTACACCGACGTTGGTAACATCGTGCGGCAAGCTCGTAAACAAGGCGTGACCGTGCCATTCCTTGGCGGCGACGGTTGGGATTCTTCGAAGTTGACCGAAATCGGTGGCGAGGCGATCGAAGGTAGCTACTACTCGAATCACTATTCTTTCGAGGAACAACGGCCCGAAGTGCAAGAGTTCGTGTCGAAGTACAAAGCCAAATTTGGCGAAGTGCCAGATGGCTTGGCCGCACTGGGCTACGACGCCGCGCGGGTTTTGTTTGATGCGATGGAGCGTTCGCCAAGCCTTGGCGGCAACGACCTGGCCGCGACGATTGCTGCAACCAAAGATTTCCCAGGCGTGACCGGTACGATCACGCTCGACGCCAAACGCGACGCGGTGAAAAAAGCCGTGGTGTTGCAAATCAAAGGTGGCAAGCCAGCGTATGTCACCAGCGTTTCGCCCCAAGGCATGGCAGATAACAAGGCGCCCGTGGTGCCGCCCGTTGGCGCTGACGCGGAAGTTCGCCCCGGCGCTGATTCAAACGCAAAGCCAACGCCGGCGACCGAACCTGCGACCGGCGCTGCCGCGGCACCTGCCGCGATACCAGCCGCTGTAGTGCCGGCGCTGCCGCCGACGTCGCCGAAGGCGTTAACGGAAGGTAAAGGCACCGCAGCTGCCGCACCAGTGCTCGGCGGAGCGGCGTCCGAACCGCCGAAATCGCCAGGGAAGCGGAATAAACGCCCAGCCGGTGAAGCTTCGGATCCCGACGACGGCGGCGAATAGGCAACCCCACTGATTCGTTGTGAGCACGTTACTTCAAACATTCGTTAACGCGTTGGCGTTGGGCAGCCTGTACGCCCTTATTGCGTTGGGCTACACGCTGGTCTACGGCGTCCTGCGCTTTATTAACTTCGCGCACTCCGACATATTTATGATCGGTGCGTGGATTTCGTTTACTTTCACGGGTTGGTTAGGCTGGTCGCACGGCGCGCCTGGCTACGCCCTGCCGGTGATCTTGGTTGGCTCGATGGCGTCTTGTGCGTTGTTGGCAATCGCGATCGAGCAAATCGCCTACAAGCCGCTGCGCAAAGCGCCACGGCTCAATGTCCTCATCACGGCGATCGGCGTGTCGTTGCTGTTACAAAATACCGGCGTGCTCAATCAAGTATTTGGCACGCAACCACAGCGCATGCCGAGCCTGGTCAATGACCACGTGATGTTCACGCTGGCTGGTGTTGGCGTACAATTCGTCGACGTATTGGTGGTGGTGCTTGCCGGTGTGTTGATGATGTTGCTGCAATGGATGGTGTTTCGCACTCGCTTGGGGCGCGCCATGCGTGCGGTGTCGTTTGACGAGCGTACGGCGTCGCTGATGGGTATCAATGTCAATCGCGTGATTTCGATAACCTTTGGCATCGGTTCAGCGCTCGCGGCCGCCGCTGGTTTGTTGTACGCGCTGAAATACGGCAGTCTGAAACAATCGGCTGATTCGACCTGGGTCCTGCTCGGGCTCAAAGCATTTGTTGCCGCGGTCATCGGTGGTATCGGCAATGTGCGCGGCGCGGTGGCTGGTGGGTTGCTCATTGGCTTCCTCGAAATGTTTGGCGCTGCGTATCTGTCGCCGCACCTGCGTGATGTGTATGTGTTTGCAATTTTGATTGGTGTCTTGCTGCTCAAACCAAGTGGTTTGTTCGGCAAAGCCGTGGTGGAAAAAGTATGAAGACGCTGGCCGAACGCACCGCTGCGCATCGTCCAAACGCTACGGCGGTGGGGCTCAGCACGCTGCTGTCCCTGTTGCCGCTCGCCGTCGGCGTGGTGTTGGCGTTTGTGCTGCAAGCTGTATTGGCACCCGCGATTGGGCCGTTTTTTGCCAAGCTGGTGCTCGACGTGGGCATCGCGATCTTGTTGTCGGTTTCGCTCAACATCGTGAATGGTTTTGCTGGCCAGTTTTCGTTGGGCCACGGCGGCTTCATGTTGGTAGGTGGTTACACCGCTGCGTATCTGACCTATTACGGGTCGATTGCGATGTGGGGTTCGGCTGAGATTCATGGCGGTTTCATGGAGGGCGGTGATTTGTTCTTCATGGTGTCGTGTGTCGTTGGTGGGTTGGTTGCGGCCTTGGCCGGTTTGTTGGTTGGCTTACCGTCGCTGCGTCTGCGCGGTGATTATTTGGCAATTGTAACTCTCGGCTTCGGTGAAATTATGCGGGTGTTGATTCAACGCACCGGCGACGTGTTGCCCGTGCCTGAAGCCCAAGCCGAAGGCATGTTGGGTACGCTGACTAATTTGGGCGGAGCGTTGGGTTTCACTGATGTGCCGCAATACGTCTCACCGACGCCATGGTTAGAAAAAACCGGCCATGCTGGGATTTTCTTTACGTACATCTTTGTCGCGCTGTGCGTGGTGGTTGCGTTCCGCTTAAAAGCGTCGAGCAACGGTCGCGCGCTGCTTGCGGTGCGCGAAAACGAAGTTGCCGCCGAAGCGATGGGGGTGGTGACGGCCCGAGCCAAAGTTACCGCGTTTGTCATGGCGGCCTTTTTCGCGGGCATCGCCGGTGGTTTGTTTGGCCATCAATCGACGCTGTCGCCAAGTGAGCTTGGCTTTCAAAAGTCGATCGATATCGTGATCATGGTGGTGCTTGGTGGCATGGGCTCGATCAGCGGGGCCGTGCTTGCTGCCATCGTGCTCACGCTGTTGCCCGAAGCCTTGCGTAACTTTTCGCAGTATCGAATGATCGTGTACGCGGTGTCGCTCATTGCGATTATGATTGCTCGGCCGCAGGGATTATTTGGCACCAAAGAAATCTGGGAAACAGCCTGGTTTCGCTGGCTGGTCAGCCGCTTTCGGCGATCGGCTCCGCCGCAACAGCCTCCGCAGGTTGGCTCATGAGCACCGCATCTTCACCGCGTATTGGCGGCCGGGCCGAGACTCGAGCGGATACATTAGCCCTCGATGTACGCGACTTGTCATTGGCTTTCGGCGGCCTCAAAGCGGTGGCTGGCTTTTCCATGGCGCTGCAACCCGGCGCATTGTCTGGCTTGATTGGCCCTAACGGTGCAGGCAAGACCACCGTATTCAATTTGCTCACCGGGGTATATCAGCCTGATCAAGGCGATATCTTTTTGGGCGCACGGCGCCTCAATGGCCTCAAGCCTTCGGCCCGGGCTAAAGCCGGGATGGCTCGGACTTTCCAAAATATTCGTCTGTTCGGCGAATTGTCGGTGCTCGATAACGTCCGGACTGCGTGTGGCGTGCGTGCGAAAACTGGCTTACTCGGTGCGTTGTTGCGCACGCCAGGATGGCGGGCCGAGGAGCGCGCCATCACCGAACGTTCGATGGATCTTTTGCAAACGCTGGGCATCGCGGGGCGTGCGCACGAACAAGCCAAAAGTTTACCGTACGGCGATCAGCGTCGCTTGGAAATTGCCCGAGCGTTAGCCACCGAGCCTAAAGTCTTGTTGCTCGACGAGCCGGTCGCTGGCATGAACACCCAAGAAAAACATGCGATGCGCACCATGATTCAACAGATTCGCCAAGACTTCGATGTTGCAGTGTTGCTCATCGAACACGACATGGGCTTGGTCATGGAGATTTGCGATCACATTACAGTGCTCGATCACGGGACGATTATCGCCGCTGGCGCGGCCGTTGATGTTCAAAGTGACCCAGCGGTCATCGAAGCGTATCTTGGTGCGCCCGACGATGCCGCGGCCAGTGGAGCAAGCTAATGGCGTTACTTGAAGTCACGGACCTCAACGTGCACTACGGTGGCATTCACGCATTGCGTGGCGTTTCATTTTCGGTTGAGCAAGGCGAAGTGGTAACGC
>JAGPDK010000297.1 GCA_018057605.1 Kofleriaceae bacterium
GTGATCCGGCCGTGCCAACACTTGACCATTTGCAATTATATGTTGGCCATCAGGTGAATCCGGGTAGTTCATTTCCGGAATTTGCGCCAGGCGGGCCAACGTTTGAACGCGAAGCCGGCGATGACGAGTTTCTGCTCAGCGAATACAATGTCGATTCGGCGTTTGACTTGATGTTGCCGGCCGAGCAGCTGCCGCTGTGGCCCGAGTGGCGACAAGTCTTGATCGTTGGCTCGGTGAAGCAGCGCGATGGAAGTTTGCTGCCAGTGGCGTGGGGGGCGAGTAAAGTTGGCGGCACCGCGGGGCGCGTGAATCGTTATGATATTATTTTGCATCCCGTCGACGAAAAATTTAATACCGCACCAGGCTGTGTTGCGTGGAATGCCGGCTTGTTGCTCGACGTCGGTGCGCAATGCCCGGGGCCGGTGTGCGTGCCCCAGAATCCGACGCTGGGTTTTGTTGACATGGTCTGCGACGGTGTGGACGCTGACTGCGACAGCAAACCGGCCACAACCAGTGTTGGTAGCTGTATGCGGGAGTACCAACCCACCATGGGGCGAGGGCTCTGCAACTTGATTGATCACGCGACCTGCAACGAGCTCGAAGCCAAAGCCGAAGGATATTTGTGTGATACGCAAAAGATCGCGGAGGCAACGTGTCTTGCGCTCGATCATTGTGGGGCCGACGACAATAATGGCCGTTATGCCAATGTGGAGCTCATGAGCGTGGCGGTTAAGTACGCGCTGCAAAAAATCGATGCAAAATGTGAAATTCCCGTCGATGCGCAAGGGGTGCCGTGTGGTGGGCCAGCCACGCGCATGACGTTGGAATTTGGCAGTACGCCCGACACCTGCGCGATGCGTTGGGCGACTCGATACGTCGATCCACGCTATGCAACCATCGGCGCTTGGAAGGTCCAGCTTGCAACGTCGCAACCGAGCCCATCGTGTGCCGCCCACTATGAATTGACCTCGGTGCAACCTGGTGCGCTGACTCAAGGTACGGTCTTGTTAGGTGTCCACCGAATGGCTGATCAGCTCAGAGTTGGTATTACTGTCGAAATTAAACCGAAGGCGGTCGCCGTCGACACCGACGGCGTCTGTCTGGACCCGGGGGCCGCAGCTCAGTGCATAATTACCAATTTTCCAACCGCATGTTTTCTATGAAGAAGACGCAAGCATGCCGCGGCCGCTTATCATGCATCGCGGCGGCCACGTTCGGCTTGTCCGGCTTGCTCGGCTTGCTTGGGTCGTGCCAACCACAAGCTGGCGCAGCGCTTGACGTTTCGTTCGCACCTGGTTCCATTGATCATATCGAATTCTTTTTTGCCAAACCGAGCACCGACCCCGCGATTCAGCTGCGCGCAATTCCGCAACTCGCACTGCTGATCAAACCTTCGGTGATGCTGCGAGACTACGCACGCAACGATAGCGTGACCGTTACGGCGAATGATTCGTCGTACGTGTATTTTGTGCCGTCAAGTGCCGTGCCCAAAGGTGACCAGGTGATTGTCGTCGGCTACCTGGCTGGCAAACCAGTGAGTATTGATCGTGAAACCGTGGTGGTTTCAGATTCCCGGGTCAACGAGTACGCCTTGACGCTCGCGAGTCCGGGCGATGGCAATGGTTTGGCCGATTTTGGTCGTGAGCTGTATCAATGTGCTGCGGTGAAAATCGGCAACGAAGTTGTAGCGATTACCCGTACCGATGACATTGATTGTGATGGCGCCAAGACCGTCAATGAAGCAACCTGTGATGTCGACGTGCTTGATCGCTTGGCGACGGCAGTCGAATCCTGTGATGGGCGTGATAGCGGTGGTGATTGCCTGCGCTTCGCCAACAAAGTCGCCGCATTGTGTGCGCAAACCGACCTCGTCGGTGAATACTGCCGGCTCGGGTCGTCGTATATGTGCGACGACAGCTCGCCTACCGCAACTCGCGACAGCGCATGTGATGGCGTAGCGCCGCGTTCGACGGGGCCGCTAAGCGTCGGCGGCACACTTTGCATTGATCCCACGCTATGTGCCCGGCCAGACGGCCCAGGCCTGGACTTGGCCACGTTGGCACCGGAGATGGAATGTACTGTTGCGTTCAAGCCCGGCGATGTTAAAAGCTGCACTAAGTTCACGATGCCGGCCGCACCTGTAGGCGGGATGTGCCCAGATGCCGACGTGATTGTTGCGACCGGCATAGAACTAAAGCTGCAAACTCGTACCGACAGTACGGATTGTCGGTACGACGGCGAAGTGCTCAATCATACGGACCCGTCAGGGGCAATGGTCGCGATCACCCTGCCAGTGGTGAATCGGCCGGGCGTTCGGCGGGTGACGATGGTACGGCTAAACTATCAGGTAACTACGGCCTGTCCATCTGGCGAAATGCTGTGCACGGCTATTCCCTCCAGCGCGCTGGGGCTGTTGCGTAACACCTGCGAGTGAAGCATAAACCAGGATCGGCCAATGAATGATCCAAGCAAAAAGCGCGCGAGTAACGTGCAGTGGGTTGAATGCCGGCGAGTTGCCAGTTGAATGTGGCGCAGAATGGACGGGCAAGCTGAGCATTCGTCACATTTGCGATGATCATTCCGCAGGTTTGCCAAAGCCTGACGCGCTGGTGTTGACCGCATGCGCGACCGCCGCGCATCACACCAAGTAGTCGAGGCACCTCGCATAGTCGATCGGGCCGCCGGTCCATTTTGATGCGTTAGTATTGGCCGTAATGGCGAGCGCCGCATGGACATCGTGTAACGTCGCGCGCCACCGTCGCTTGATGTTGGGCGGGCTGGTTGGGCGTCGATGAGACGGTTGCGATGATCGAAAAAATTCCAGCCATTGGCATTGGCTTCGACCCGGCGACCGCCTGCGTGCAGCAGCGTACTGTGGGCCCTACACAACAACATGAGGTTAGCCAACGCCGTTGCGCCGCCGTTGGACCAGTGCTCGATATGATGACCGTCGACGTAACGGCTGTGCGTGCAACCCGGGAAACGGCAGGTGCGGTCGCGCAGCAGCAATGCACGCTTGATTGCGGCTGGAATCGTGCGAGTTTTGCGGCCGACCGAGAGCGGCGCACCTTGCGCGTCGACGTGGGCAATCACCACGCCGGCATCGCAGCACAAGCGGCGCGCGGTAGAAGTGGCAATGACTTCGCCGTCGGCCATCATGGCAAGATCCGACGGTTCTGCAGAACCGTGCAGGCCGGCGTGGGGCACGGTGATGATGATTTCGACCGGGGTGCGCTGGGGTCGGTTGCCACGCACGCGATCCTGGATAATGTTCATGAACGCATCGGCACGCTGCCGGCCACGGTCGGCCGACGTTGGTGATTTTGCAGTCGGCAGTTTATCGGGCGAATGTTGTGCGGGAGTCGGTTGTGCGGGCGTCGGTTCCGCGCTCGATGTGTCAATTGCAGCATTGAGCGCGGCCCAAACGATCGCCGCTTCATCGCTGGGCAGTACAATTTCAAACTTCACCATGCCGTTATCGAGGGTTCGCCTTCGCAATTGCTCGTCGACCCGCGGCAGTTCAGCCAGTTTGCGTGCAACCCGCACCCGCTCGCGTGCTGTGCGCAAATCCCAACCCACCCGCCACGCCAACCAATGTGCACACGACAACGCGCCCTGCACATGCCAGCCTGCAGCACTATCGAATTCACGAATCGCCGTTAACAACCGATGCATCGCAGCATCGATATGCGCCGACATTTTAGCGATTTGATCACCCAGCGCATCGACATCGATGGCTACCTTCACCTCTGCACCTTGCATCATAAAGCAACTCTATCACCTGTTTTTTCGACGCTGTGATTGGCTCACTGCGCGGCGAACCCTCGGTGCAATGAAAGAAAACTGCCAACGCAGACTATCGGTTCATGCCGCGAACCTGAAAGCGTTGCACCAGCTTTTTGCACGCCGGTAGTTAGCATGACGATTCTCGGCTGAAAAAACGTCAACATTAATCGAAAATATTATTCCTGTTTTTGCATGAAAATGAAGTCCGAAACCCGGACGCACAAACGTGCACGCCCCTGATGCCAACCGGTCCATGCAAATCAACAACTATCGCCAATTCAAGTTCGGCATTCGCCCGCCGACTCGCAAGCCGATGGCCCACGGCGCACAATGCCAATCATCGTTATCAAATGTATAATCGAGGCCCACATGGAGCGCACCAGCGAACGCTGGGGCGCGGGGCCGCCAGCAGCTTTGACTTCTGGTCAAAGCGATGCTGGTTAGCGCGCCAATGTCAATGCTGCCCACCACACGCCCATGGCAATGGAACATGCGCCAAGGCCACGATGCAGCCAACGCTGCGTTGAAGCGGCGACTCGTTGCATCATGAGCCCACTTGCTGCCGTCATTGCTGCCATGCCCAGCACCGAGCCCAGGCCGAACATGAGGGCGTACAGCAAGCGGCCAGGCACCGAGTCGATTTGGGTTGCAACCAAGATCAACAATGCGCCGCTGCCGGCCAAACCATGGATGGATCCGACCATCAGTGGGCGCCAATGCAGCGTACGTACTTGATTTCGGCCAAAATGAATATGGGCGCCACCTGCGTGGGTATGCGCGGCTTGGGCGTGGTGGTGGGTTGCGCTGGGGCGCTGCATGTTGGGGCCGCGCACAACGGTGCGGTAGCTCCGTACAATCGCGCTGACGCCGAGCAGCATTAACATGGCGGCAACGGCAAGCTCAAAAACCTGCTCGACCGCGGGTGCCATGGTGGCGTTAATCGTCGAGAAAACGGCGATCACCACCAACAGTGCGGCGGTATGGCCAACCCCCCACCAGGCTCCAAGTAGTGCATTTTTCGCGAGTGCAACGCCACTAGGCGGTCGATCTTCGTCGGTGCCGCGCTCAGAGAGCGTCGCAACTGCGGCCAGATGATCTGGTTCAAAGGCATGTCGTACACCGAGCAGACCACCGGCTAACGCTGAGAGTAGAGTGGTTGCGTGCATGTCGAAGCTGAGGCTTATACCTTAAAATCACTCAACGCATAGATTTGTGGCGGTCGCAGGCGTCCAAGTTAACTTGGTACCTGAAAGCTCTAGCGTCGGCAGCATGGTGATGGCTGATGGCGGCAGGCCGTCGCTGAGCAGTTCACGCATCAAGTGCAGCGGTAGCGCGCGTATTTTTACGACGGCGGTAACTTTGACAATCTGCGCGCGTGCCGGACCAACGATGTATGAGTGGGTTGTGGCGTGGTCGTAGCGGGGGTCGTTAACATCTAAGGTGACGGCCGGCTTCAACAAAACGCTTTCATAGCGCGCTACGTCCCAGAAAAAATCAGCAGGCGTGTCATCGGTTTTGAAGGTTTTGTCCCACATGTAAAATAAGTTTGGATCCGCGATGTCTTCGGGATCTTTGTCGTTAGGTACGACGCCACTTTGAAAAACAATTTGGTCGTTGGTGTCATAGGCCACCAGCTCAACCCACGCCCGGCGATCATGGGCCGCACCGCTAGGGAACATATGGCCGCCGCCAATGTTGTCGAGCCGCAGGGTGATTTCGCCGCCATTGGTGGGCACCACGCACAGTCTGGCTGCCACGACGCCTTTGAGATCGCGATCAATCGCAGCGCGTTGCGCGGCCATTTCGGGCCACGGCGTGAGGGCGGTATCAATACCTGCAAACGTATGTTCGCGTCGGCCTTGCGGACGCAACGGCACCGTGAGGCCGGGTGCGCTGGCCACCACATCGTCGTTTGCGATCATATGACACTGCCCGCACGATAAGTGTTGGCGCGGATTTGGTTGTGCAAAGATGGTGGTTTGCCATTCGGCAAACGTCCGTTCTAAATGCACATTACGAGGCGTCACAATGTCGTGGCATGAGCCACACATCGCCGACGATTGTTGGCTGTCGGCGTCGACGAGTTCGCTGTATTGCGTGCGGTGCGCCGGGCTTTCGACCGGGTCCTTAATGCCGCCGCGCATCACATCATCGTTGAACAAGGTAATTGGATTGTTGTGGGTATCCGTAATGGCTTTAACGTTGTGACAATAATAACAAGTCACACCTTTGGACCATTGCGGCAGTTCGGCCAAGTTGCTGCCGTCGGTGGTTAAGCCCAACTGCACCGCCATAGGCGCGTGGCAGTTGATACAGAAGCTTCCCAACGCACCGTTGGTTTCGCGTTGGCCGCGCTTGTTCATCGCGATGAACACCGGATCGTCGCCGGCGTACGCATGCATGGATCCCGACCATTCTTTGTAATGCTTCGGGTGGCACTGCAAACAGGTTTCAGGTTTCATCAGTTCTTCAATCGATAATCTACTATCGTTGTCGCCACAGGCGCTGGCGGATACCAGGGTTAGCGCAGCAACTAACCAGAAACGGCCAATGAATGATCCAAGAAAAAAGCGCGCGAGTAACGCGCGGTGGGTTGAATGCCGGCGACTTGTCGTCGGCAGAAGGGACGGGAACGTCCCTTGTATAATCGAGGCTAACCAGCAGCTTTGACTCCTAGTCAAAGTGATGCTGGTTAGGCCTAGCAAGTTGAGCATTAAGAAACTTCGCGTCATGGTCCCGTTGCTCCGTTTTGTACCCATTGTTCGAGAGCGCAGCGTTCGGCTTCACCGAGTGGTGCTTCCGGTGGCATCGACCAGGCGTGGCCAGTGCTGCTGATTCGGACAATCAGGCCGCTGCAAGCCGCGTCGCCCGCGACTGCTCGTCGGCTGCTGCCGCTGGTCAAGGCGGCGAATGCAGTTGCGCGATCGGTTAGGTCCAAGCCCCCGCGCATGCCTTCGCGTGAGTGACATGACGTTGAGTCGCCGCCACATTTTTTGGCGATGGTGTTGTTGTAGACGTTTTCGAAAGTCGGGGGATACAGTGGTTGGCAGGTCGGCGCCAGCGTAATGCAGGTCGGCGGAAAGTCGCTGCACCCCAAGCTTGTGGCCGCGAACCAAGCGACCACGCATGTCAGCACTCGAAATCGAGAGCATTGCTGGGCCGGGCTCATCATCGTCGCACTGTACTGCATCTACTCGAATGTGGCAGTACTATTGGCACGCTGAAGGCCGCAGGGCGCCGCGCGGCATGGTGCCGCACGTGACCGGGGCGGAGTCGCCGTTGGTGGTCGGCCAAGATAGTTGTTTTTCGTCCAACTTCGCTAGCACCGCTTGAGCTGTTTAGGACTACGCTGGTTTGCAGCATGAATTTTTTTGGTCATTGCGTGGTCGCGACGTGGTTCCCGACCGACCGTGCCGCTGCTCACGGGTTTGGCT
>JAGPDK010000298.1 GCA_018057605.1 Kofleriaceae bacterium
TGCATCGACTATTTGGTGTGACGCGCGGCGGTTGAGCATGGGGTCACAACACCAGGGCCTCAGGCGTTGGTAGCCCTTGGCAATGATCGTCGTAAATTTGACGAATGCTCAGCCAGGTGACGTCCCGTTCGCTTAATCAAGCCATTTGTTGAGTTTGGTTTTCACTGCGTCGGTCATGTTTTCCCAACCGTCTTTGAGTGATTCTTCAAGATCGGCAAGTTTGGCTTGTATGGCATCACGACTGGCAGCGGCTTCATCGCGTGCATCAGCTTTGAACTCGGCAACTTTTGCCAGGAGTTCAAGTTTGCGGACGTTGATGCGGTCTTTCAATTGGTCTGATTTTGTAAGCATGCAGTCAGAGATTGCAGCTTTCATGCCGCGAATTTGAGGCACTACGCGGAGATAGGATGAGCGTATACGCTCACTTGGTCGCAAGCTGTGGCACCGGGTCACAGCGCGGTCACAACGCGATCACCACGCAGTATTTGCGTCGAAGTCATCCAGCAATCGCGACGAAAAGGAAGCTAGGTGAATCACTGGTCACGTGCTACCACGCCAGCATGGCAAAGGTGATTTTGGTGGTGGACGATGAGCCTGAACAAAGCCTCCTGGTTGGTGAATTCTTAGAGCTTTGGGGCTTCACCGCAAAAGTTGTAACCACCGCTGAAGCGGCGTTAGTGGTAGTTGAACAACAGCCAATTACAGCGGTGATCGCCGATGTCCATCTACGTGGCGGTATGAGCGGGTTAACGCTGTGTGCCCGCGTCCGCGAATTGGCGCCCGGGGTGCCAGTGATTGTATTAACCGGCGCAGTCAATCTAGATACCGCCATCGCAGCGATGCGCGCCGGCGCGTATGATTTTGTTGTCAAACCAGTCGAACCCGAAAACTTGCGTGGCGCAGTATCCCGCGCCGTCGAGAAATCGGAACTGCGGGCCGAAGTGAATCGGCTACGGGTCGAAGTGGATGCAGCAAAACCTATCCACGGCATGCTCGGCAACAGTGCGCCGTTACGCGAAGCTGTGTCGATGGTACGGCGTGTTGCTGGTAGCGAAACCACCGTGATGGTCACCGGCGAAAGCGGCACCGGCAAAGAACTCATTTGTCGCGCCATTCATGATCAAAGCGCCCGCGCCGATAAACCATTTGTTGCAATCAACTGCGCTGCGATGCCGCCGAACTTGCTTGAGAGCGAATTGTTTGGCCACGTCAAAGGGGCATTCACCGACGCCAAACGCACACGGCCTGGCCTATTTGTGCAAGCCGAAGGCGGTACGCTGTTTCTCGACGAAATTGGCGAAATGCCCTTAGAGATGCAAGCCAAATTGTTGCGCGTGCTGCAAGAGCGCAAAGTTCGGCCGATTGGCGGCGACGAAGAAATTGCGGTCGATTGCCGGTTGGTGTGCGCAACCAATCGCGATCTTGAAGTTGAAGTTGAACAAGGCCGGTTCCGTGAAGATTTATTCTACCGCGTTAATGTCGTTGGCATCCATATGCCACCGCTGCGCGCGCGCGGCGGCGATGTCTTAGAACTAGCCCAACATTTCTTGAATCGCGTTACCAAGCGCGCGGGCTCGGCCGAATTTAGTATTTCGGTCGAAACTGCGCGCCGCTTGTTGGACTACGACTGGCCTGGCAACGTGCGCGAACTCGAAAACTGCATTGAACGCGCAGTAGCGCTGAGCCGTGGCACTGAATTGGTCGTCGACGACCTGCCGAACAAAGTTCGCAATTTTGAATCGAGCCGCATGGTTGGCGATGGCGACGACTACGCCGCATTGACATCGCTAGCTGAAATGGAACATCGCTACGTGCGCAAAGTGCTCGTTGCGATGGGCGGCAACAAATCGCAAGCGGCACGCGTGCTAGGCATCGATCGCCGGTCGCTGTATCGCCGGCTTGAACCAGGCAGCGACGGGCTAGCCGGGGCCGACACACGCGTTGCCAGTGTACCGCAGTAGGCCGATGCGTCAGTAAAGTTCAGGGTTCTAACGCCGCCAAGTCACGCTCGATGCCTTCAAAACTTGCGTTGGTGTCGGCGCGGAACTTGTCCCAGTTCGGCACGGTGACGGCATTGGTAGTGGCCACGCTTGCGACCAGTGCTTGGTAGCGCGTGGTGACATCGGTGCGCTTGGTGGCATCAATGGTGAGCGGCAGCGCAGCGATCCGAACTTCGATGCGAGCCAACCGTTCGCGAACCCGCAACGCATATTCGTCATAGGCCGCAGTGAGGCCAATTTGTGCTTGATCAAGTTGTTGTTGATGCTGATTGATATCGCGCAATGACTCGCGCACGTCCGCTTGGCCAGCGCGAATTTGCTCGGCCTGGACCTTCACGTTGATTTTTTCCGATTCAATCGCTTTCGCAGCGGTCTCCACCTTATCGGATTTGCAGCCACTGCCTACGCCAAGCAAAGCGGCGAGGCCCACGACACCAAGGCGACTCATCATTCCCAAATTCATTTTTTTCATAGTAGTTCCTTCACTGCTCGGTAGTGCAAGCACTGTGCCCTCCGCCCGTCGCGGCGGCGCTGCCGGCGGCGCTGCGGTTGTGTCGACGCGCCACACCTGTGCGGTGCGCGGCGCCGGCAATGCTGTTGGGTCCCTGTTATGATGGACGGCATGAGGCATTGGGTACCGCGACACAGGGTGGCATGGGTGGTGTGGTTAGTGCTTGGCATGGCGGTGGGCGGCGTGGCCGAGGCAACGCCAACTACCCATACGCTTGCGTTGAACCAACTGCGCAGCGTTGACAGTGCTCAGCGTAGCGAAGCCGCCGCCACGTTGCGCCAGCTCAATACACCGCCTCGGCCCATCCGGTATTGGCAGCGCAAACTCAAAGCGATCAAGCGTGGCACGCCGCTGGCGAACTTGCTCAAAGCCACGGGCGGCGTAAGCGAAGGCCACATGGCGAGCAGCCAATCGTCGACGGTCATAATCCGCCTCGACGATAATTGGAGCACGGTTGCGCACCTCGATAACAAAGATCGTCTGCGCGAGTGGGGATTGCTCAGCCAAAGCGCACGCCAGGTGTGGGTCGACCCTCCTGCGAAATATACCGGAGCCTGGCTGACCTATTTTACCAACGGTGTAATCGCCCACGATATCGACTACCTCGACGGTGTGTATCGCCGCTTCACCGCGCGCTTTGACAACGGCCAACTGGCCAGCGAACAGACCTATGTCGACGGCAAAATCGATGGCAGCGAACACGGATTTTTCCGTGACGGCACGAAAGCCTACGTCATCCAACATCGCGCTGGCGCCAGCGTCGGCACCTGGACGCATTGGCATCCCAACGGACAAAAAGCCAGTGAACAACACTTCGTCGACGGACTTCGCCACGGCCATGCGTACAACTGGCGCGCCGATGGCTCGAAGGCCACCCTGTTTATTTATGTGGCAGGCAAAGAAACCGGCCAAGCGGCGTGGGCAACCGACGGCGTGCTGCAGTATGCGCACGGCACTGCACAAGCCGTGGTGCCGTAACTACGGCGCACGCTAGCTACGACAAGCAACGCCAACCTGCGGATGTTTTGCGCCAACAACTCGAATCGCGTGGGTCGGTGGATTAAAATCGTTTATCGTATGCGACGTGAACCGCGCGACGTCGAGCCAAGATCGATCCAACCGGGACCATCGACGCTGACGTAGGCACGTAAGGACTATCTATGATGTCACAAGGGTTTGTTCCGGCAATGTTGACCGTCGCACTAGCGGCCTGTGGGTCGAGCCCTACTCAAGCGACAGATCCGACCGATGCGCCGCGTACCGGGGCAGATGCGTCGGCCACCGACTTGGCGGCCAACGATGTTTCGATTCTGTTTCCGTTACCCGCATCCAGCGCGCAACGCCGCAATGTATTGTGGCTAGTTCCTAAAGCAGGCGAACAAGGCCCGGGCTTTGATCCAGCGCTGATCGAGTCGCTACCCAACCTCAATGCTGACCTGCCAAGTAGCCTCGGCTATCCCAGCGCCATGGTGACGTCGCTGCGATTTGATCCATGTTTTCCGCGCCTCGATGCGACGCCTTGCCAAGCCCAACTGCGTTTGGTAGTTCAGCCTGTGCTTACCGGCGCCGCATCGGTGCAATTACTCGATGACGCCGCCGCCCACTTGTTCTATCAGCTGACGCCAGCCGACAGCGCAAACGTGGTCGAGGCGTTACGCACCATCAAACAGCTATCAACCGTATCAACCGCCGGCGCGTTGCGGGTCCATCCCGGGCTCGCAGCGCAGCCCGACGGTGCCGCCGCGCAAGCAGTGCGGAACGTCGTCGTTACCCATTGTCGGACTGACAACCTGATTCGGATTTCGACCAACTCATTTGCCATGGATAATTGGGGCTTTAGCAAATTTGATATGGTTGCCGGCACGTTGCAAAAGCAACCACTGCTGCATATGCAAAAGCCCAACACCGATCAAGCATGGTTACGGCAGGCCCAGCGTGATTCGCTTGATGATCCATCGGGGTCAATTTCACCACCACCCAGCCGCAGCTTCGGGTATCTGCTGGCGCTTGCGAATTATCGCAACGGTATGCCGGTCGATAGCGTGCAAGCGCAAACGGCGGCGGATATCCTGCTCGCAATTGAAAATCCTACACTCAAATCGACCGAGGACGTTGATTGTGTCAGCTGTCACCTCGCGACTCAGACCCGGCGATTCGCAGCGCGCAACGGCGTTTCGTTTAACCGGCCGTCGCAATATCTCGATGATAGTGGCGCGGTACCGGCCGTCGAATTTGCGCCGCAACTCAACGGCAATCTCGGCTCCACGATTGCATTTGGTTGGCACACCAATAGTAGCGGCGGGGCCAACCCAGTCTCGCTGCCGTCAATCAGCCAACGTACCGCCAATGAGTCGGCCGCGGTGGTGGCGTATCTGCAACGCTAGCTTGTTAGCGGCAAAATCGAATATCAGGAGCGCACCCCATTACCGTCACGGAGTTGATGTGAACGTCACTTCAACTCGCGTTGGCGCAGCGTCGGTCGCAGAAACTGGCAAACGCCATCTCACGGCTAGTTTCGCGACACAATCGACCACGACTTGATTATCGCCAGTGGCTTTCAACTCGCTGACGCGAGTGTTTTCGTCGATGGAAAATTGTAACGTCGTCGTACTTGCCAGCGTTGCGTCATGGGACTGCGCACAGTCCAGGACGTACCTCAAATATGACTTGAGTTTGCTTTGAACTGCGGTAACTGCTGGCGGTGACTGGCCAAGACCGCGCACCTTGATGCTCACGGAACCGGTTGACGCAGACCTAACTCGCACTCCAACACCGCTAAACCCTTTACCAGTACCGGCGCTGCCACCGACCCCGCCGCCACCACCAGCGACGCCTTGATCCGCGCCGCAACATTTGGTTGCATGAACACTACCCCAACCTGCGCCAAGCCCACCGGTCAAAGGTTGCGCACCAGGTACGCCATCGGCGCCCGCTAGAATATTGGTTACCGGGGTCGAAGTTTCGAGCAGCTCGGCAAATGCGCGGCCTTCCTTGGACCGTTCAAACAGGCGACGGTCTTGTTCGGCTGCGGCACGCTTGCGCGGCTTCTTCGGGTTTTTTGGCGCCGTTGCGGTTGGCGCCGTTGCGGTTGGCACGGCTGCCGTCGGCTTTGTTGCTGCCGCTACTGGCTTGGCTTCTTCGGCATGTCCGAGCGCGTGTTGCGCACATATGATGACGACGACACAGCTTGCGACAGTCCAACGCGCCATGGCTTTTGGGTAACACGCTAACGTGCGGCCTGCAAACTCAAAGCGGAGGGTACAGGTGATTTCTAAGCGCCAGGATTGCCCATACACTACGGCTTTTGCGCGTGCGCATTTGCCGGATCGCATCGCGCCGCGTACCATCTTGCATGTTTGGCGATTTGGTTTAACAGAGGCTACGCAACCTCGGTTGCGCAGTTGCTCGACGGCGGTACCGCAATGCTGCACGGCACCGTGCGCGTTGGTGTCGGCCGGGTCAAAGCGCCCTTATCGGCTCGCGATATTGCGTATTATTTGATTGCCGTCGAAGGCACCGATCCACCTTTCACCGAAGGCGACGGCGTGCCATTTTTTTTAACTGTTGGCGCAGACACCGTTGCAGTTGACCCACGCGGCGCGATTCCGGTGTTTCACCCGAGGCACGCTGCGGCCTATCGTGAGGATCACGCAGCTGCGGTGCTATTTGAAGCATCAAGGCCATTTCAGCGCTGGCGTAGCGTGGCATCGTGGGACCTTTCGCTGTTCCGCGAGTGGTGTTTGGTCGATGACGTTGAGCTAGAAGTTTCCGGCGCTGCATTTCGCGAGGTCCCAGCCGCGCAGCAACAACAGGGCCGCTTTCGCGACGTCTCAACGCACTGGACGCTGCGTGCTACGCCCCGCACGCCACTAACACTGCGTTGGCGCTAGTAATCCTAAAATCTCTCGGTAGAAAACTCCGCTGGCATAGCCTATGCTTGAATACTGAATTTTCTCCAAGCACTTGCAGCGGCGGTACAACGCGGCGGACTCACGTTTGTCGCCGGCATGATCGCGGGCGGCAGCGTGCAAGGCCGCATGAACCAGCTACCGTTCGGCGTACTTGATGTTGTCATGGCAGTGGCGGCCGCCGCACTTGTTGCGTGGTTGGTCCGAGAAATCGTGCGCCCGCGTTGGCGCCTCACACGGATTCGCACGGCACGCGTGCGGCTGCCCTCGACGTCCGGCGTCGACTTTTTATCCGACGCCGCCTTGATTGCCATCGGCATCGCGCTGAGCACGACGGGCTCCGAATTGAACTTTATTGGGTGCGGTGTGGTCAGCATCCCTGCCGGGCTGGCGTGCCTTCGGCTAGTTTTCTGGCGACGACGTCCAACCGCAGCGTGATGAGCGCTTGCGGCCTACCACTACCAACACCATCAGCACTAACGCGGCTAACCACGCCGTGAGCGGATCGCGCTGAGCTTTACAACAGCCGCCACCGTCGTCGACCGTGGGGACGGTGTCATCGCGACCGCCGAGGCTCATATCGCGTGGGGCAACTCCGCCGGGGCCCGTCGGAGGTCGCGTGGCAACGCAGCCGCCGATGAGATGGTCGATAGCACCCGTGGTAGTCATGCCGGCGGAGCGCAGGTTCGCACAATAGTCGTCGGTGACCTCGGCGCGCGTTGCAACTGCGCCGATCGCGGTCACTACATCGCCGATGGCGGTCAGCTCCCCAACGAGTGGCG
>JAGPDK010000299.1 GCA_018057605.1 Kofleriaceae bacterium
GGCGGCGGCTATGCTGGCGGCGGCGGCGGTTACGCCGGCGGCGGCGGTGCGCCAAGCGGTGGCGGCTACGGCGGCGGTCCTTCTGGCGGCGGCGGTGCACCTGGTGGTGCGCCGAGGTCGACATTTGGTCCACCACGCAGTCCGGGCGGCGGCTTCGGTGCGCGCAAACCAGATCCTAAGCGAGGCACCGGTCGTAAAGACCGCGACAAGCCGCGTGGCGAATTTGGTGATGCTGCCGACGCTGGTCGACGCAAGAAGCGCGATGTTGATGACGGCAGCGACTACTAGTTTGCTGCGCGACGTTGACACGATGACGTTATGAGTCGTTCAGCTGACCGTGGCAGTCATCGACGATCGGCGTGGGGCAAGCACCCGCGCTGTGGCATCGCGTCGTGAATAAACACCGTTTTGTCGTCGCCCCGGATGATGTCGCGTTGCGACTCGATCAATTGCTCGCCAAGTATGTGCCTGGGCTATCGCGGCGCAAAGCTCGGGTTGCCCTCGATATTGGTGGCGTATTTGTAGACAACGCCCGAGTCAAAGTTGCTGGCCGAATGTTGCGGCCTGGCCAAGTTGTCGAGGTTACCTTGGGCGCCGTGCTCGATCGCGCCAGTGGCAACGTTGGCGATGCCGCGCGGGCCCGCGATGTTGCCGATTTGCCAGTTCATGAACTGGTGCACGTCGACGAAGACGTGGTCGTGGTCTACAAGCCGGCCGGTCTGGTAACTGCGCCGACGCCGGAAAGTGATCGCGGTAATTTGTTCGACAATTTGCGCCGCAGCGATCTCGGTCGGATCTTTTTGGTGCATCGCATCGATTTACCGACCAGCGGCTTACTGGTTTTTGCCCGCACCGAGGCTGCTAACAAAGTGCTGGGCGCTGCTTTTGTTGCCCATGATATTGAGCGCGAATATCGCGTGGTCGCTGTCGGTGAAGTGCCCGATGAGTTAACGATTGACCGACCCATCGAAGGCCGGCGCGCAGTCACGCATTTGCGCGTGCTTGAGCGTTTGGGCACCGCCACGTTGTTGTCGGCCCGGCTCGAAACCGGCCGCACCCATCAGATTCGCCTGCACTTGGCTGGCCTGGGCCACCCTGTCGTTGGCGATCACCAACATGGTGGCGAAACTTCGCGGACCTTTTTGCCTCGCGCACCACGCTTGTTGTTGCATGCGGCGGTCCTGGGTTTTGTGCATCCTCGCACTGGCGCGCCGATGCGGTTTGAACGTGAGCTGCCGCCGGATTTTGCGGGTTGGCTCGACAAAATGCGGGCCCAGCCGTAACGCATCGAAGCGATGCCCAACCGTGGGCGCCATTGCCTCAGAGGGCTAACGAACCAAGCCCATAATTGGGCACCATGCCGTCGGTGCGCTGCGCCGACCACCGGCTTACGCCAGCAATGAGTGCGCAAGGAATGGTTGCCGCGCAGGCTGCCGCGATATCGGTTTCGAGCTGATCGCCAATCATGATGGGCCGGCCGCCGATCCGTGCTGCGCCACGCCGTAACAAAGCTGGCGCAGGTTTGCCTAACCGCGCGAACTGTGGCGGCGATTGTGGATAGCGTCGGGCCAAGGCGGTTTCGATCATCAAGGCTATGGCCCCCGCTGTGAACCCCATCTCGGTGGTGGATTTGGGATAGACGATGTCGGGGTTCGGCAGTAACAAATGCACCGGCCGGCCTGCATCAAGGCTGCGGATCGCTGCGGACAACGCGATTTCCGCACCAGCCAAAAAAGGAAATCCAGCATCATCACAAACTGCAATCACGTCGACGTCAAGGCCCGGTGCGATCGGCACGATTTCTCCGTCGGTATGCCGAATGTAATCGCGCGAATCGTCGGTGCCTAACACCAATGTGCGTGCGCCAGCTAAACGGTGCGTTGCAAAATAGTCGGCGATGAGATCGCCGGCCGTGGTGATGCACGCCGCCGGAATCGCTAGGCCCAAGGCTGCGAAGCGTGCGGCGCATGTCGCCGGTGACCGTGACGCATCGTTGGTAACAATGCAGTACGGCGTTGCCGTTCGATTAAGTTCGTCGATCAGCGCAACCGCGTGAGGTAACGCGCCATCGGCGTTGACCAGCACGCCGTAGGCATCGAGCAAGACCGATGTGTATTCATTGAGCAACTCACGCATCGAGATCTCGCGCGGCGCTGCCTGTCTCGGTGGTATATCCATGCCATGCGCGAGTATCACGACTTGGTTCGCCACGTATTACAAACCGGCGAGCTGCGTAGCGAACGCACCGGGGTCGGCACCATTTCTACCTTTGGTGCCCAGACCCGTTACGATTTGCGGCAAGGGTTCCCCATTCTCACCACCAAAAAGGTGTTGTTTGCTGGCGTGGTGCGCGAGTTGCTTTGGTTCTTGCGTGGCAGCACCAACATCAATGATGACCTTACCCAGCATACGCCGATCTGGGATGCGTGGGCCGACAGCGACGGTGAGCTGGGGCCAATTTACGGTTCGCAGTGGCGCAGCTGGGGCAAATCCTCCGACAACGCTGGCATTGATCAAATTCAAACGGCCATCGACACCATCAAACGCGACCCCAATTCGCGCCGCATTATTGTGAGCGCTTGGAACGTTGCCGACATTCCTAAAATGAAATTGCCGCCGTGCCATGCGTTGTTTCAATTTTATGTGCAAGGTGGCCACCTCGATTGTCAGCTGTATCAACGCTCGGCCGACATCGCATTGGGCGTGCCTTTTAACATTGCAAGTTACGCGTTGCTGACCGCGATGGTTGCGCAAGAGTGTAAGTTGGTGCCGCGCTACTTTGTGCACACCTTGGGTGATGCCCACGTCTATGTAAATCATATTGACGGCTTGAAGCGGCAACTTGAACGCGTGCCGAAAAAGCTGCCGACGCTGCAGTTGGCGGATAAACCGTTATTTGATTTGCGATTTGAGGACATCACGCTGGTTGACTACCAGCATGACTCCTTCATAAAATTCGAAGTCGCCGTGTAATTCCGAGTGCATTGGCCAGCGTCGGGCGGCGTTGTCGTTGCGCTTCCGGTCCTCACACACAAGAGTGTGCTGCGGTCCGGTTCTCACTCCGCCTTGCCAGCCGCAGGCCCCGACGTGACGGGCCAGCGTCGGGCGGCGTTGTCGTTGCGCTTCCGGTCCTCATTGGCAAGAGCCAACTGCGGTCCGGTTCTCACTCCGCCTTGCCAGCCGCAGGCCGGTCACGTCGGGGCAAGAGAGCGAGCGTAGATAGCGTTTTAGGCCTCGGCGTCGCGGCGGGACGCTAATTTTTCGATGCGGTAGTGTACAGGTGGCAGCTCGCCGTCGAGATGTTCGGCGGTGCCTGACCACGGAACGGGGACGAAGTCTTGATCGAGGTTGGGAATGCGAATTTCGCAGTCGAAATCGCCGACGACGCGGGTGAGGTAGATGAAGCGTAGGCCCGGATGGCGGAGGGCGGTGCGATAAAGCTCGGCACCTCCGACGACGAAGATATGTTGGGCCAGGGGCGCTGCGGCTGTGAGCGCGGCATCCAATGAGGTTGCGGCGAGGACATCGTTGGCCAGGGTGGGGGCAATGGCGAGCGGGCTACGCGACACCACACAGTTGAGCCGTCGCGGCAGTGGCCGGCCTTTGACTTCGTCGGACTCCCAGGTCTTGCGGCCCATGATAATCGCGTTGCGTTGGCCCTCGGCGGCCTCGCTGGTAATGCGCCGAAAGTGCTGTAGATCAGCGCGTAGCTTGGGCCACGGCAAGCCATTGTTTTTGCCGATGCCCCAGGCTGAATCAGCAGCGACGACAAGGTCAAAGGTTGGGGTGCTCATCGGCCCTAAGCTATGCCCGTGTTCGCCGGGGGTCGAGGGGGCTCGGCATGATTTGATGACAGTGCCCCGCATGCGGTCGAAGTTACCGGGTGGGCGATTACCTACCTTGAACAGGGGGGCTGGTGCGAGTACCGTAAAAATTGTGAAGCCAATATTGTCCAACGTTGTTCTCGTGCTGATTTTGGGCTTGGCCGCGTGCGGTGGCCGAGGGTCGAATACCAACGACAATCCCGATGCCCTGACCAGCAACTGCGCAGGCACCGAGACCCGTTGTAATGGCGACACATTTCAAACCTGCAGTAACGGCACATTTGAAAACACCGCTGCCTGTGTTGCGCCACAAGCGTGTTCGTCGACGCTGGGTTGCGCTGATTGTAATCCCGGTGCTGGCAATGCATGTCGCGGCAGCGATGTGGTGACCTGCAATCCTGACGGCACCTTTGGCACGTTGGTGATGACGTGTGGGGCCGGACAAGCCTGTGGCGTCGGTGGCACCTGCGAACGCGCCTGTACTGCCGACGGTGTTGATTTGGTGTACGTCGTCGACGAAGCCAATCGCTTGCTGAGTTTTGATCCGCGTAAACTCGATGTCGCGCAAGATCCTTTCACGCTCATCGGTACCTTGGCCTGTCAGCCGCAATTGGGGTCCGTCCCCGGTCGCGATGGTCAACCGGTAACTCCATTTTCCATGGCAGTTGATCGTGATGGCACGGCGTGGGTGATGTACACGTCGGGCGAAATTTTTAAAGTTTCGATTCAAAATGCAAGTTGCCAAGCTTCGCCGTACACCGCACGTCAAGCCAACTTGTTGCTGTTCGGCATGGGGTTTGTGACCGATACCGCCGGCGGCACGACCGAGAAGCTTTTTGTTGGCGGAGGCCGCGCTGACACTGGGCCCAATGGCCAGTTGGCCGTGATTGATACCAGCGTCGCCGCGCCATCCCCGACGATTTTGGGCACGTTATCCGCCGTGGCCGAGAGTGCACCGGAGATGACCGGTACCAGTGAAGCAAAGTTGTTTGCGTTTTACCCGGGCCTCAACAAAGCCTACGTTCAAGAAGTTAACAAAACTAACGGCGCACCGTTGGGCGCTGAGTTTTTGATTCCTGGCGGCTTAGGCGGCCAAGTGCGAGCTTGGGCGTTTGCGCAGTGGGGCGGCAAGTTTTACATTTTTGTGACTACGGCCGTCGGGGCTACCAACAACTCAACCGTGCGCGTAATCGACCGCGCGACGGGTGCGTATTCGCAGCCGCTGCAAAACTTGCCGTACCTAATCGTTGGCGCCGGGGTCTCGACCTGCGCGCCAGTTGTGGTTAATTAAAACGTAGGGATCTTGCCCGGTCCCTCTTTCGACGGCAAGCCGTCGAAATTCACCCTGCCTCGATTGGGACTGCTGCAACAGCGTGCGGCGCGCGCAACCAAGTTCGGGCCACGAGCAGCAGCACCACCACGGCGAGCGCGCCATCGACCAGCAACGCGGGTTGTACGCCGAGCCATCCGACCGTGACGCCGGTGAGTAGCGCACCCAGCGAAATGCCGCCGCTCAACGCAAGCAAATACAAACTTACGGTTTGACCCAACACCACACGCGGAGCGGTTGCTTGCAGCACAACATCAGCGGCGGTTAGGCTAATGGTCATCGTTGCGCTGGCAAGGACCAGTAGTGGCGGCAGACCCCATTGCCACGGGTTGAGTGCGATCAACACGACAATCATGCCGTTCATCATGGCGGAGTACGCACTTAGGTGGCGGCGATCCACATGACTGGGAACGCCAAGCAACGCGACCGCACCGAGCAAGCCGCCCGCGCCAAATGCTGTCATGGCAATCGAGAATACCGAAGCGTCGCCGCCGAACGCCTGAGTAACCAAAATCGGCGTGAACGTGACAAGTGGAGCCCCAAGCAAACAACCGACGAAGACAGTCAGCAGTGCGCCTCGTACATGCGGTTGTTGCCAAATTTGTTTGATGCTGCGCCAGGTGTTGTGCTGGACGGCCGGCGTTGAATCGGTCGTGCGCGGTACGCCTCGTGGCAGAATCCACAAAGCCACGCCGACAAACGGAATATAGGACACTGCGCTAACGGCGAAACACGCCACCGCCCCGACGCTGGCCATCAGCACACCCGCGATGGCGGGGCCGAGCATGCGAGACAGATTAAACTGCGTGGTATTAAGCGCGATGCCGCGCGCGAGTTGGTCGTGTGACACAATCGACGGCACGATCGATTGAAACGACGGCATCGACAACGCATCGGTAATGCCGACCACCACCGACAAACCGATGATGATCCATGGCGTCACAGCCCCGAGCAGCAACAGCACCACGATCGCTGCGGGGCACAACATTTGGATGGTTTGAAAAATTGCGATCACCATACGGCGATCTTTGCGGTCGGCTAAAGCGCCACCCGCCAGCGTCAACAGCCAGCCAGGTGCGGACATTGCAAACGCATTGAGTCCGACCAGGAATGGCGAGGCACCTAGTGCCAACAACAGCCACGGCTCGGCGACTTGCTGGGTCCATGTACCAATGCTCGACAGTAAACTGGCAAACCAAAACGTGCCAAAGCGTCGGGTCGTTAACAACGCGAGCGATGCACGCCAAGTCTGGATGGTATTCACGTACGATTCCGTTGCATCCAAAGTCGTTAGCTCGTGTGGTCAACGAGTCGATCATCACGTCAGCCGCAGGCCTTGCCAAGGTTACCTGATCGAACCCTCAGCGTGAAGGTTTTTACACGGTGCCCGAACAACGGCTAGAATTCGAAATCAATGCCAGCAGACCAAGTGGTGTCACCGACGGCCAATTTGCTTTCGGAACCAAAACCATCAACTTTGGCAGTGCTCAGTTCGGCGTAAAAACCGGCGTGCTCGATGCCTCCTTCTTGCATGCTGCTCGCGGCGTCAGCGTCGATGCGTTCTGCGCGTAGCGACAAACCAATGGCGGCTTGCAGGCCAGCGCTGGCACCCGCGGCTTTGTTGGTGCCAACCTTGGCGATGTCGCCATTGGGTGCTTTGACCCACCACACATAGTAGGCAAGCCCACCACGCACGTAGGGCACCAGTGGAATATGGTAGGCCTCGTCGAGATACGTGAAGCGATAGGTCGCGACCGCGGCCAACGGTAGCAACCGAAATGTATTGCTGTCGCCCGTCGCGCGGGGCCGCATGGGGTCGTTTGGATCGGAGCCAGCCGCAAAAGCCTTGGCAGTCTTGCCCATGTAGCCAAACGACCCGCCGATGGCAACTTGGCCAAAGCCACGCCAAATAATGCGATCAAAATCGAGCATCGGCGTGATGGCATACTTGGTGCCGAACATCGCGGCGTACGGGGCCGGTCCCATGCCGCCGTTATCAGTAAACTGTGAGTCAATTGCCGGCGTGTACGGT
>JAGPDK010000300.1 GCA_018057605.1 Kofleriaceae bacterium
CCTTTGATGATGGCGAAGACGCCATTCGGTGGCTGCAAAGCAACGACGCCGACCTCGTGATTTTGGATCTCGATTTGGGCCCAACCAAAAAAACCGGCATCGAAGTGTGTCGTGCGTTGCGCGCATCGTTGCCGGAAATGCCGATCATTATGTTGACCGGGCACGGCACTATTGATGACGCGGTGGCGGCGGTGAAAGCTGGCGCAGTTGATTTCATTACCAAGGACCCGTATCTCGAAGACAAACTCGAAATATCGGTTGAAAAGGTTGAACGCATTCTAGAGCACGCGAAAGATCGTCAGCGGTTAGAGCGCGAGAACCAAGAGTTGCGGGTTGCCAACGAACGCTTACGCAAAATGGCTGGCCGGCGCTGGGAAATCGTCGGTGACTCGGCACTCATTCGGGCGGTCACAACCAAGATCGAACGGGTGGCACCATTGCCACGCCCAGTGTTGGTGCTGGGCCCGCGGGGCACCGGCAAGGAGTTGGTGGCGCGCGCAATTCATATGTTGTCACCACGCGCTAGTGAGCCGTTTATTACGATCAATTGCGCGGCGGTTGCCGAAAGTTTGCTTGAAAGCGAACTGTTTGGCCACGAAGAAGGTGCGTTTACCGGCGCCACTAAGCAAAAAGAAGGCAAGTTTGAGCTTGCCGATGGGGGCACGTTATTTCTGGATGAAATCGGCAACATGTCGCTTGAGTTTCAAGCCAAGATTTTGCGCGTCCTCGAATATCAACGGTTCGAGCGAGTCGCTGGATCTGAGTCGATTCAAGTTAACGTGCGGGTGATCGCTGCGACCAATGCCGATCTTAAAGTCGCGATCCTGGAGGGGCGATTCCGCGCCGATTTGTATGATCGCTTAGCCTTTGAAGTCATTACGCTGCCGCGTTTGGCGCAACGGATGGAAGATGTGCCGATGCTTGCCGTGTATTTCATGGCGAAATTTCGTCACGAAGTTGCAGGTATCGCCGTCCGCGAAATTTCGGCCGAGGCGCTCGACCGCTTGTGTGCGTACGATTATCCAGGCAACATTCGCGAGCTCAAAAATGTCGTTGAGCGCGCGATCTATATGGCCCAAGGCGAAAGGCTGGTGGCCGCTGACATCGATGGAGCTTTGCCGCCCGAAGCATTTGAGCGGGGCGCTTTGCTTGCGACGCCGGGATTTGTTGATGACCAATCACTGGCGCTGCCTGACCGGGTCGACGCGTTTGAAGCGTGGTTGTGCCAAGATGCTTTGGAGCGCACGCGGTTCCGGCAAAAAGAGGCCGCCCAATTGTTGGGGCTAACTTACGATCAATTTCGGCAACGATTTAAAAAATTCGGATTGGGTCGTGACTCAATTCGTGAATTGCAAAAAGAAGGCTAGCCGCGGGTTACGGAGCTGATATGGGATTTTTTTCACGATTTAAACAAGGAGTGTCGAGCCGTGCTAACGCGGCGCTCGATAAAGCGATCGACCCAGAAAAAGAGCTGGAGATGGCGTTGTTGGAACTTGAAGACGGTCGAAAAAAGGCGGTCGCTGAGTTGGTAAGCTACAAAGCCACCGCCAAACAAATGGACCAAGAGCTAGAAAAGTATCGCGCCAAATCAACGGAATGGGAACGGCGCGCGATGATCGCGGTTAAAGCCGGCGATGATGATGCCGCCAAAACAGCCCTGCGCGAAAAAAAGAACTGCGATACTGAAATTAGAAAAATTGAACTCGATAAAGCGGAAGCGACGGGTTACGCCGTGCAGCTAAACAAGAGCCGCAAAGAGTTTGAAACCAAATTAACCATGCTTAAAATGCGCAAAGGCACGTTGGCGACTCAGCTCGCTGCGGCCCGGTCGGGAAATGGTGATGTGTTCGGAAACGATGCCGCGGTCTGGGACAGATTCAAAGCCGCCGAAGATCGGATCGATGATGAAGCGATTGCAACAGAGGTCGATGCCGCCCTGCGTGGTGAAGACGTGGCGGCGTCAGCAACCGAAGCGAAGATTCTGGCCCTCGAAGGCACCGCTGGTGCAGTGGAGCTTGGCGATGCCGATCCGCTCACTGTGCTGAAGGCGAAAATTGCTGCCGAAAAATCCGCAAAACAAAAAATGTTAGTAGCGACACCTCGTGTCGACGACAAGGCGAAGGCCGACAAATGACGATGTATAGTCACGTTGGCCCGCTGGCCACGGCCCTAGCTGCTGAAGATGAATGGCTAATTGCACGCGTGCGCGATTTAGCGATCGTCGATTTCTCGGTGCTGCAGCACGGGTTAGATTCGAACCTGGCACGCGACATGTTGATGGGGTTCGCCGATGATGCGCTGCAGGCGCTACTGGCGGCGCAAGCGCGTTCGGTCGCATTGCGCGCCACGATGGCGAAACTCGATGTTGGCGCGGGGCTGCTCGGTAACCCACGGGCGCGTAAAAGTGGCGATGGGCGCGTCGCCGGGGAGCGCATTGCTGATGCGCTCAAAGAGCGTGCAAGTCTAGCTCGTGCCGCTGCTCGGTTTGACGAGGTGTGTGCCGGGCTTTGGCCGCGGCTGCTGGCGGCTGAACGCCAAGTCGGCTGAGTACGCTCCAGCACAGCGCCGGTTGCGAAACCACCTTCGGTGACTGTGTGCATTGTCGCTCGCACGCCAAGTGCGGTTCGATTCGCCCATTGTCGCTGCGCGCGGTCAGTGCGTTGAGGAGCTGGTGACCGTGGCTTGCACTACCGCGGGGTCGGCGGCGTTTTCAACGACCGGTGTTGTGACGCGATCTGAACCGTTCGCCGTTCGGATTGGCGTACGCACGCTTGCTTGCGGGCTAGGGCCTGGCGCAGGCGTCGCTGATACCGGATTTGAGCCACCAGGCCGCACAATCGGGCGCTTGCTCTTGTCGTCTGGTTTGCGTTCGGCTTTTTCGCTGCGATCTTTGCCGCCGTCGCCACCCTTGGCTTGGGCTTCGCGGCCGCGCTCCATCTCGGTTTTTTCACGGCGTTTTTCGCGCATCCGGCGCAACCCGCCAGCCATGATCTCGGCAATCAGTTGATCGTATTCCATGCCAATGCCTTGCGCGATCAGCACTAAGTCAGAATAGCCAGGCGTTAAGCCGGGCAGGGGATTCACTTCGAGCACATAGATGCGGCCTTCGGCATCCATGCGTAAATCGACCCGGGCTACGTCGCGGCAATCGAGCGCCCAAAACGTGGCGCGTGCGATTTTTTCAATGGCTTTGAGTTCGGCTTCGGTAACTTTGGCCGGGCATTCGTAATAGACGTGCTCTTCCCATTCTTGTTTCACGGCGAAGTCATAGACCGGCCGCGCCGGGTCTTTCTTAAAGCGAATTTCCATCGGCGGCAATACGCGCGGTCGTTTGTCGCCCAGCAGCCCAACCGTAAATTCCCGACCCGCGATGTATTCTTCGACCAGCGCTGGTTGCCGATAGCGCTCGACGCAGCTTTTTACTGCGGCGCGCAATTCTTCTTCGGTATCGACCACGCTCGCAGAGCCAATTCCTTTCGATGATCCTTCGGCGTTAGGTTTGACGATCAACGGGAATTTCATGTCGGGTGACAAGCGCTCGCGCGCCGATTCCATGAGCTGGAAGTTTGGGGTCAAGATGTCGTGTTGCAAGAGCACTTTTTTGCCCAAGGCTTTGTCGAGTGCAATTGCTAAGGTTGCACTGTCCGAACCGGTGTACGGAATGCCAAGTAGTTCGCAAAGCGCCGGCACTTGGGCTTCGCGGTTGCGGCCTTCAACGCCTTCCGCGATATTGAAAATCAGGTCGACATCAGCTTCGGCGAGGACCCGAGGCAGATCGGGGGTGGCCTCGAGATGCACCACGATGTGCCCTTGGCGCGCGAGCGCATTGGCGATCGAGATGATGGTTTCCGGTGGATCCCATTCGGCTTCGTCATCGCCATCGGTGCTGCGTTTGACGTTGTAGGTGAAGCCAACGCGAATCGGTTGGTTTTTGCCGTAACGGCTGCGGCCGCGGCCTCCGAGCTGGCTGGCCGTGGCCAAGCCCGATCGCACCGCACATGAATTAAGAATTGCGGCAACGCTGGCGTTAAACGCCATGCCGAGCTGCGCCGACGCCACGAACAACGGCGAGGTCGATGCGAGCGATGGCAGGCCATTGACTTCCAGTAGGTAAATACGGCCTTCGCTGTTAACTCGGAAATCCAACCGAGCCATGTCGCGCAGTCCGAGACAACGAATGACTTCGTTACTGATTTGCCGTAAACGGGCCGCGACATCGCGAGGCAAATTTGCTGGACAGCGATACTGCACGCGGCCTGGTTCAATATTTTTCAGGCGATAATCGACAATATTGAAAGGGCGGTCGGCGGTTGGCTCAACCAGCATTTCGACTGGCATCAGCAACCCATTGTCATGCCCGACACCGTCGATGTAGCCGACGGTGACGTCGATGCCTTCGACGTACTCTTCGATGAGCACCCCATCAGGGTACGCGCGTAGTTCGGCCTTAAGTACCGGGGGCAGATCTTTAGGTTCGCGAACAACTGACGCACCCGAAATGCCTTTTGATGAACCTTCATGGTTCGGCTTCACGATGACGGGAAATGCCAGTCCAACGCCACGCTCAAGCGTGCTTTCGTAGTTGCGCATCGTGACAAGCGTGGCCCGCGGGGTATCGATTCCAGCGCGACCAACGATGAGTTTGGTCAGCCATTTGTCGAGCGCAATGGTATGGGTGTAGGCATCCGACCCGGTGTACGGAATGCCGAGCTCCTCGAATAGCGCAGGGTAAAACGCTTCGCGCATTTTCCCATTGCCACCTTCGGCCGTGTTGAAAATAATATCAGGGTCGATGGCTTCAAGGCGTTCCAGTAGATTGGACGCTGGTCCAGAGACTTCGACTTTTTCGCATTCATGCCCCGCGGCTTCGATGGCGGAGGCGATCGCATTAACGGTTTCCGCGCTGTCGAATTCGGCCTCCTTTTCGGAATCGCGAACGTCAGTAAGGCGGAGATTGTGGGTAAACGCGACCTTCATGGAGTGATCCCTTGCATACCAGAGCCGTGTGACATCCGCCGTTCACGCAACGCCGGGTGGATTGCGAATTCGCAACCAGCTTACGCAAAACACGTTCCTAAAGCTCTACGTTTGTTGATCAAAACCAAAGTGGGCTCAAGCAGACCGAAACTCCACATGCTACGTCTAACCAATATGACCAAGCGCTTGCGAAGCATCGTCGTAACGTTTGCAAGCTTGATCGCGGGTTGCAGTGGCGCACCGCGGACGCCGCTCACAACACCGCAACAAGATTTGCGCTCGGCCAAGCCAGGCGTGGGCGGTGTTGTCGCTGATCCTGCGCCGCGCACCGGCACACTTGGCGACACGTCGGAGGCTGCTCCCAAGGTTATTGATCTCGACACGATTCGGATTCAGGTTGTCCGCAAGGGGCCGGGCGGTGACGCGGAACTTACATCGGTGGCGACCACCGATTTGTTCAACCAAGCCGTCGACGCCAGTAAAAATAGTGAAAGTTCACGGGCTATCGGGCTGTTTCGCCAACTGGTCACTGAGTTCCCGGAATCGCAGTTTGCTGCGCTGTCATTATTTAACATTGCGGCCATTTACGACGGGCGAAGTGAGCTGGCTGCAACGTTAGGCACATTGATCGAACTTAACGAGAAGTACCCTGATTCGCGAAAATCCATCGAGGGGCATCTTTATATGGTGGCTCTGTTAACTGAGCGTGACCGTTATGTCGAAGCATTGACCAGCGTCGATCAATTGCTGCTGCGCCGAAACGTTAGTTACATCGAACAAGTAGAAGCTTTAGCCCGCAAAGGCTACGTGCAAATTGAACTGGGGCAGCTCGATAGTGCCGACGCAACCTTGCAGCAGGCCATCACTGCGTGGAAGCAGATCCCTCGGCTCGAGGACCCATATTTCATTGCGATGGCGTTCTATTACCGCGCCGAAATTGTCCACCGCAAATTTGCTGCGCTCCCGGTGCGGCTGCCGGACACTCAACTGCGCAAAGATCTCGATGCTAAAGAAGTGTTGGCCTCGGCTGCATACGATCGTTGGAAGCTCGCCTTGGGTTTTCGGCAGGCATACTGGGCCACTGCGTCGGGCTATCAAATGTCGCAAATTTTCGTCGAATTCTGGAAGGCGACGGTAACGGCACCTTTTCCGACCGCGATGAATGTCGCGGCCCGACCGCAATACGTAAAAGAAGTGCACGGGCGGGTCCGTGAGCACCTCGAAAAAGCCCTCAATGGGCATCAAATGAACGTTGAATTGGCCGCGGCCTATGGCGTTGAAACGTTATGGTCGAAGGCGAGCAAGGAGCGGGCCGCCGACATTCTGACGATTTTAGGCAACGAAGACCGCGGATCCTTCACTCAGCCGACGCAATAGCGTTAACGCAGGTGATCCCGGACTAGCTTGCCACGCAGTGCAGCAATGCATCGGGATAATGCACGGGTTTCCCCGGCTGGAAAATTCGGTTTCCATCTTGACTTCGTTTTGGCGCTCGTCTACTAACTGCCCGCGTCTAATAAAGACGCGATGTCCTAGTTTAGATGGAGAAAGTAACGCTGGTGTAGCTCAGTTGGTAGAGCACCTGATTTGTAATCAGAAGGTCGCGAGTCCGATTCCCGCCACCAGCTCGAAGCACCGCAGCAAATAACCTTACGGAGGAGTTCCCGAGTGGCCAAAGGGATCAGACTGTAAATCTGACGTACTTGTACTTCGAAGGTTCGAATCCTTCCTCCTCCACACGATTTCGATACATAGCCCCAGGCGGGTGTAGCTCAGTTGGTAGAGCTCCAGCTTTCCAAGCTGGCTGTCGAGGGTTCGAATCCCTTCGCCCGCTCAGCAGTCCGAATTGAAAACCGAATAAGCCCTTGTAGCACAGTGGTAGTGCACTTCCTTGGTAAGGAAGGGGTCGCGAGTTCAATTCTCGCCAAGGGCTCCACCGAGTCAGACCGAACAATAAGGTAGCGAATCCAAGGGGTTCGCGAATCGAGTCTGGCCGTCGGTCGTCAAGTTAACCCGGCGCCAAGCCAAAATAAGCGAGTAAGTCATGTCGAAAGAGAAATTTGTCCGCAATAAGCCGCACGTGAACATCGGGACCATTGGTCACGTTGACCACGGCAAGACGACCTTGACGGCGGCGATCACGAAATGTCAGTCGGTCAAGGGGTTC
>JAGPDK010000302.1 GCA_018057605.1 Kofleriaceae bacterium
GGCACCGAGACATTCACAGTGCCATCACCAGCCACGGTGAAGGTCTTGCCATCACTGCCCGGCATGACGTCCACCAACATGGTGCCGCCCGCAAAACTGGTTTTGACACAAGCCCCGCCTTCGCCGGTTGGGGCGCACGATTCGCTCGGTTGCCCACTGGCATTGAGGACGACCAGCGCGGTTTGTTCGGGCGCGATGCGCTCAAACGCAAAGATGCCAGCGTCGCGACGGGCCCCTGCAATGGTGGTGGACCAGCGTGGCTCGACCCGACCACGGCGCAAGGCCGCGTGTTGTTTCCGCATCTCGATCAGGCCCGCCGTGTACTTGAATTGCGCGTGATCGGTGGCAAACGCGGCTAGGCCCTGCGTGGGATTGCCCAACCACATGTCCTCGCGATTTTTTGGATCAACGCCGCCAGCAAACGACTGCTCGGTGCCGTAATACAGACACGGCAAGCCATCCCACGTCAACAAGAACGCCAAGCCGACCTGCAGAACCCCATCATTAGCCTTTTCAAATAAGAACCGCGGCAAGTCATGATTGTCGAGGAAGTTAACCATCACCTGGGTTGGCGCTAGGCCAATGCCACCGTCAGCAGACGCAGCATGTGGCGTGTTTTGATAGGTCGGGCCAACTGCGTAGCCTTCGCTTCGGCACCACGGGTCCGCCGGGTTGCGGCCAGTCCGCGAGTTGTACAAACACTCGAGATTTTTGGTGGGCGCGGCGGCAGCGCCAGCACCAAACACCGTATCGATGCCACGGTATTTCTGAGCAAAGTAAAACATCGAGTCGAAACGGCCGAACTTGCCGGCGGCATCAGCACCACCAAATGTGTAACTACCGATAAGTTCGTCGTTGCCGTCGAAGCCTTCGCCAAAGATAAAAAAGTTTTGCTTGCCGAGTTTTTTAGCTTTGGCGCGCATCCGGTCGGTGAACTCGCCCCAAAAGCCGCGCACGTTCAGGTTAAGTTCAGGCCGATCAATATGCTTGACCGTGTCGATGCGGAAACCATCGAAGTCGGCAACTTCGATCCAATATTCAAAGCTGCGAATCAACGCTTCTTTGGCGTCAGGATTATCGGTATTGATGTCTTTGAGGCCACCCGGAAAATCGCCGGTGGTTTCTTGTTGCCGGACGAACTCTTTCGAGTAGTCGTTTTCGTGCCACCAAACATAGACCCGGCCCTTCCGGTTATACCAACTCGGATCTTCGAACCAGGCTTTGTCGTCGGGCCAGTTGAACCAGCTCGGTGGACGCGGTGGCGGCGTACGATTAACTTTCGGCCAGTCGGTAAACCGAACATCGGCCGGGCCGGAGAACCCTAACGAGCTCCAACCTTGCACTCCGCGTGGATCATATTCCGGATCCCATTCAATGATGCGTTCGAGATAATCTTTGCCTTTGCTGCAATACACTTTCTCGTCGGGACCACACTCACTTGCGCGCCCTGGGTTGTCACAGATCTGCAAGCAGCTGTGCGAATAACCACCACCGAACAAGGTGTCGTCGGGTTGGCCATTGCCGTTGATGTCGTAATAAAATAGTTGGCCCATGTGGTTGGTCACCACGTCGAGGACTACCAACATGCCTTTGGCATGGGCTTTATCAACCAACTCACGTAACTTGGCGATGTCGCCAAAGTGCGCGTTGGGCCGCAAAAAATCTTGGGTCCAGTAGCCGTGATAGCTGGCAAAGCCGGCATCTTCCTCGGTGTTTTTCACCACCGGCGAAATCCACAGCGCGGTAACGCCCAAGGTTTGCAAGTAGTCGAGCTTGTCGATCACGCCTTGCCAGTCACCGCCGTGGTAGCGGCCGGGAATCGACGGCGCCACATTGATATCGTTGGTGGGGTCGCCGTTGGCAAAACGATCGGTCATGATCTGGTAGATCACTTGGTCGCGCCAGTCGAGCCCAACGTTGGCTTGGTGTGGCAACTGCGCCGGATGCGTGAAGTCTTCGGCACCGCCACACGCCGCTAGTGTGAACGCGCCACTGGTGACCATCGCGCTGGCAATCAAAGCCGCAGATGCAGCCGACATTTTTTTATTACGTGGTTGCATTAGTAGTTTCCCGTCGAGGCGTTGAACCACCACTCAGCTTGCACGCCGAGGTAGTGAACCCATGAGTTGTTGTGACGAAGATCATCGGGCACGTACAGATCGCGCGCCCCTTCATTGAGGTGCGCAGCGCGATACACCAAGCGAATTTGCGGGCGATCAAACGCACCGCCGCCCATCGGTGCAAACACCAACATCGGTGCGATTTGCGTGACCGCAGGATCCGAGGCTACTTGCGACACCGGATTAATGCCGCGTGGAAACCGAACCTGATACGACAGATCGGCGCCGGCAAAGAGTGATTGCGTAACTTTTGCCAACGGCCGGGCATTGACGACGTACTCCCAGCCGTCGTCCGCGTCACTGCCGTTAACATCAGCGTCGATAAAACGCCGCGCCTTGGCGGCAAACAGCGCATTGCCAACCCCGGCGTTGAGACCGGTCGACATGCCCATGGTAATTTCTGAAGCGCGGCCCGAAGTGCGCAAGTCAGGGCCAAACGAGGTTGGCGTCGCTAGATCATCGTAGGCCGACAAACCGCCAGCGTAGCGTACGAACAAGTTACCAAAACCGTTGAGCGCCGCCGGGTCGGCTTTGGCGGCAGGTAGCCACGCCGCCAGTTGAGCACCGAGGCGAAACCCTACGTCCGATGGTAGCGCTTCGGCCGTGCCATCTTCACGTTGCCGCGTACCGGAAGCCAAGCTGGCAAATTCACCATGCACTTTGGCTTTGGCCGACCAACCACGCTCACCACCGTCGAGGATTCGGCCTTCAGCAGTTAAGCTTGCAACCATGCGTTGCCGGTTGAGTTGCAACGCGGTAGTAGCGCCTTGCGCTGGATTGGCAACATCGATTTGTTGAAACTGAAACGGCGTGAGCAACCGGTTGGCGCCGACGTGGCCAGCTACGTTCCACCGCGACGCAACGATTTTCGCACCAGCACCGACGGTGTTTTGATTATCTAACGGCCAATCGACAAAAAGGTAGATGTCGTCGCCGCGATACATGCGCGAGCCGACCCACACGTTGTAGCTATTGCTGCCTAGTTTGCCCCAGGCATCAAGATACAAATTGCGAATTGCACTATTGGTTTTAAATTCACCGTTGTCATGGAACAACGCTTCGTTGAACGCCAAGGTAATGACCGGCCGCACAAATTGCTTGTGCTTGGTGATAAAGCCGTACGACAAATCAAGCTCGAGATACGATGGCTCAACAATGCGCGGGCCGCGCGACACTACATTGACGGCTTCTGGCGAGCCGCCACGCAAATCCGAGGCGGCTGCGACCCGGCCGTATGAGCCAAAGCGAAAACCGCGAAAGCTGCCATCGGAACATGCGGGGGCGCCATCGGCACCACATGCAACGCTTGGTGTCGGCAGAATCAGCGCATCGGGTTTGGGTTCAGGCAGCACGACGGCGGTTGGCGAAACTACCTGGGTCGGCGGATCAACCGGGGCCACGGGTGGCGGCTCCGGTTCCACCACTGGCGACGACGCTGGGTCGACGGGCGATGGTGACACCGGTGGCGGCACGACTTGCTCGGCCCAGCATAGCTGGCTTCCAAGCATCATCAGAGCGACGCCGCTACTTACACAAACTCGTAACATTGTGGCGAATTGAGCACAAATCGTGCCGGTCAGCCATGCTTCATTTGGTGTCTAAGTAATTAAAACTACGATCATAGTTGAGCGGAGGCGCGCTGCGATGTTGCAATTCGCAACAGCCGGCCAGTCGGGTTGCCAATCGACCCAGCGATAGCGTACCGGAAATGCAAGGCTGAACGCCCGCAGCACAGCGATGCACGATATCGGCGCGCGGCGTGGTTGGGTGAACGGTGGGCCCACCGCGGCTGGGGAGCGAGCGAGCAGGAGCCTGCACGTCGGCGGTGCGGTTGCCAGCGCGGCCGCGTGGTGCTGTGCTAGCGCGAAGTCTGCAGCGTCGCTGACGCATCGCGGGTAGTTGGCCGGGGGGATTAATGAATCGGCCAATGGAATTTGCTTGATACTTGAATTGGCGAAAGGGCAACTTAGTTGCAACCGATGCCACACGCCGTTGTCCTACGCCCAGCAACCTCTTCGAGCGGCCTATGTCATCACTACCCAGCAAATCTCGATCACTACAAGAACCGACGCGCGGCCTGCTGTACGTCGCGACATTTTTGCTGGCGCTGGCGACGCTATCGACCCGCAACGCTTATGCCAATCTCGTCGGCGGCTACGATCGCAGCAAAGTTGCACACACCATCAAAGCGAATGACTTCAAAATTCGTTACTGCTACGAAACCCAACTCCTGGTAAAGCCCAACTTGACCGGCGTCGTCACCGCCGAATTCAGCATCGAAGCCGCCACCGGCCGTGTTACCGAATCAGCGGCCACCGGCGTCGACCAGGCCGTTGCCAACTGCGTCGCCGACCTCATCAAAACCATTCGCTTTCCGGCTCAGCGCTCGGCGCGCGAAATTGTCCGGATCTCTTATCCTTTTCATTTCAGCAGCAAATAGCCGGTGGCAAATGGAATCCGCTGGACGGATCCGCTACGGCGTCCCGTGTTGCCTTTTCAGCCTTGTTAAAGCCCTTTGCGAGGGGGCAATTTTTGGGCAGCCATCCCAGCAATTTTCTTGGTTAGGCTAATGTAATAGTCTGAGTCGATGCGCACCCAAAAGACTAAGGGAACGCCTTGCAACTCTGAAATGCCGAGTTTGTCGTGGACGAAGTGAATGACATAGTCCGGAATTGCAAATTCTGCATTCAGCAGCTCGTTGACACCGAAATCAATCTGAATAACGAAATGTTGGTCGGAATATCTTAACCAAGCGAGGTCAACGTTCAACGTCAGCGATGCTCCATTGCCTTCGACTTGAGCAGCTGCGAGGGCAAATTGCTTGGCCTCCTCGGCGAGTTTCAGTAGGTCATGGTTATACTTCTTCAAACCAAATGTTCGACCAACCAGAACTGCGGTAACTCGACCGTTTATATGAAGTGATTTACGACTATGAAAAACCGTATTCCAAGTCAAAAGGCATCGCAACGAGTTTGGCGAGGTCGGTGCATCAACACAGTTTGACAACTCAGCGATTTCAGAATGTGCAGCTGTATTTCTTTTTAATAGCGACTTCCAACAGCGGCGGGGTACGCCTTGGATATCCAAAATTTTAACAAATTTTTCCAATTCGAAAATACAACAAGTAAACGTTTGTTCGAGTAGCGTCCTCGACACTTTGGGCGGCAGTAGAATTGATAAAAACAAGAAGGTGGGAGCAAAAGATTCGCAGAGGATTCTCAGGCTAGGATGCACAACGCCAGACGTCGATTCTTGTAACGTTTCTTGCGTTGCTCGCTCCAGTTGTGCCGTGTCAATTACGTCGGGGTACAGGGCATCGAACCGAATAGCAACATTGACCGACCGTTGGTTGTCACCAAAACCAATTGCGGCAGCAAATTGAAGTTTGACAAACTCTTCAGAATGTAGCGATCGAATCATGGTTTAGCTGTTCCCAAAAACCATCCTCCGCTCTCGCGGATCGCATCGTTTAGCGCAGGGAAGGATGCCGGTTGGAAAATCAATTGAGGAGGAAAAAACCCGGGACCATTTGTTATGATTGCTTCGCCAGATTTCAACATACCTTGCACCATTGCCGAAGGAACCTTAGCAGTCATCACAACGGCAGTGCCACCAGATTCCACCGCTCTTGAAATCGCCCAGTGCGCACCAGCCTGCTGTGCGCTGGTTCTATAGCCAGTCGCGCTGATCTGGGTAAAGAACGAACCTGCTTTTTCGACACCCACAGCCGCAGACCTGGAAACAGCGACACCTTCCTTAATTGACGCTGCTGAAGTAGCAGTAGTTCCATGAACGATCTCAACCATCTTGCTCACGCCACTGCCAGTTGTCTTTGCTCCGAAACCGCCAAGCTTAGCGATGGAACCAATCAGTTTGGGAAACCCGAATCCGATTCCATCGGCAGCTGCATTTACGGCTGCCTGCTTGTAATCGCCTAACCCTAAGCGAACGCCAACACCCACACCTGGAATAAAATCAGTAACCGGCGCAATTGTCGAACCAATCGCGTGAACAGCGTCTTTCGCTGCTTCGGTAATTCTGCCGACGAAGTGGTCCAGTATGTCGCCTGGGCAACCTGAACACCGCCCGGTAGGATCCCGAAACCGATACGGATCGCCGTTGTTAAACCCGTACATTGCGCCCAACCGCACATCACCGACGACGGCGCTCGGCTTGCTGATCGCCAACGGATCACGCGACAACCAACTGCCGCGCTCCGCGTCATAGGCGCGACCGCCGGCCACCATCAGTTCATCACCGCGAATGCCGTGAAAACGTTCTTCCCAACCGCCGGTGGGGCCGACGCTGGGCGCTTGCGCTGCGGCCAACACTTTGCCGTAGGGCTTGAATTCTTCTTGTCGCAGAATCGCGCCAAGATCGTTGCTTACCGCGGCCACCGATTGGCCAAAGGTTTTGTGCGCCATCTCGATGCGTGGGCCACGCAGCTCGGCGATCGCACCGTTGGCACCGATGATGCGATCAATCCACGCGCCGGTAGTCATGTCTTTGCGCGCGTACGCACCCACGTGCAAATAGTCGGAGCTGTTGACTTGCCCACCCGGTGCAGTGACGCGGGCTAGCTCACCACCTGGCGTATAGAAATACGAAGTCTGTGCTGCGCCGACTTCAACAAAGCCAACGTACCGGCCCAAGGCATCCCAACTGTGGTTGCGTGTGCGCGTGCCTGCACCCGTTGCAACCCGGACATCTTGCGTGGTGTTGCCCGAGGCATCATAGGTCCACGTCCGCACTTCATTGCCATTGGTTCGTGCGGTGAGTTTGTCTTGTACAAATGTTGTCGGTGTCGCCGCATTCGCAGCGCCTTCTTGAAACCGCGTCAGCCGATCAGCTTTGTCATATTCATAGCCGCCAAAAAAATTGCCGTTGCGAGTTACGTTGATCAATCGGCCAAACGGATCGTAGGCCATCGCATACAAATCTGGCGTTACACGTGCAGCGCCGCCGACATTGAGCCCATAGCGCTGCACACCGAGCAATAAACCGGCCTTGCTC
>JAGPDK010000301.1 GCA_018057605.1 Kofleriaceae bacterium
CCCAGTGCGGCAACGATGCGGTCAACGCGATGTCATGCGGCTCGGCCATGACTTCTTTGCCTTTGTGATAGTAGTTGCGAATCGTCCACGAAAATTCGCGCTCTTTTTCGAGCACAACATAGGACAAGCCAAACTCGACACAGGTCACTGCCGCGGAGAGCCCGGCCGGCCCGCTGCCGACGATAATCACATCAACTTGAGCCCGCACGGCACTTGCGCTGCCAGGTTTGTAGCCTTGCTGCAACATCCGTTGCACTGCCGCGCGACCGAGATTGGTCGCGTTTTTGACTTGCGGCGTGCCCGAGGCTTGGCCGACTAGAAACATCCCGGCAACTGCGGTTTCGTGGAACGCATCGATCTGTGGCATCGGAATCATCGGCGGAGGCTTGTCGGCGTCGTGCATGCGCAGCGCATCGAAGGCACACGCTGATTCGCATTTTTTGCATTGGATGCATGCATCGAAATTGATGACCCGCGATTTATGACTGACCAAGTCAAGCACGCTGGCCGGGCAGGCCTGCACGCACATGCCGCAACCAACGCATTTGCTGTCGTTGATGGAGTGCACCAAACGCTTGACGACTTCGGCCGGTTGCGCGCGTAACGTTTCGACAATCGCCGCGTTGGTTTTGTGTCGGCCCCGGCGCATGAACACGCCAAGTCCCAACGCAGGTAACGCCGCGATCAGGCCGAGCACCCCGGCCCACGCCAGCGATCGTGGCGCTGACGGTGCGACGATGGCGTTGCCTCGACTAGGATCGGTTGGCGCAAGGCGCGCTAAGACTTGGGATTTGTCGTGTTGGTTGCCATGGCAACGCTCGCAGCCTGTTACCAGCGCTTGCTCGCCACCGAGGTGACAACGAAAACACGCCATGCCGGGTTTGCTCTCGGTAAGGCCACCTTTGTCGTCGCTCGCCCCGTGGCACGCGCTACACAAAATGCCGGTCATTTGCCCATTCACCGTCGCGGTTGAATGGGCGGCATGCAGCGCTTCAAGATCGAGCTGCTTGTCGGGCAGTGCTTTCGCTGCGATTTTTTGTGGCACGCGGGCCGATGGCGCAAAGTCACGCTGGTGCTGCGCCGGGTGACAGCCGGCACATTTGCCGCTGGCACCCACTTGTTGACCAGCGTCATCTACGTGTTCTTCGTGACAACTGCCGCAATCCACGCGGTCGTGCGGCGAAGTCGCAACAAATCCAGCATGGCAACTTTGACAGCGCGCGGCTGGCGCGCGATTCCCTGCGGTGTGGCAGGCCGAGCATACGGTTAGGCCTTGAGCTTTGGTCGCTTCGACAAAGGCCCGACTGGCGTGCGGTACCGACAACCGGTGGTTGATCAAGGCCTCGCCGCGTTTAGCAAACACGGTACCTAAACAAACCACGAGCGCAGCGGCGGCAGACAAACGAATGGCCCAGGTCATCAGCCGATTCGGGGTTAGATCGCTCGACGAGCGCCATACCGGCGCGCCTTTGCGTAAGTCTTTTTTGCGGGCGGAGATTTGTTGCTCAAGTTCGGCTGCGCCCATGCGCATCACGGTCTGGAACGCGGCGGCGTTGGCTCGCGGGGCGGATTCGCCAGGGCCACGATTGAGTGAGGCAGCGGCAGCGGCAAGTTCGTGGGCTTGAAATGCTACCGTGAACTTGGCAGCTTGCTGGCGCGCGACGTCGACGGCCGCTTGCGCGAGCAAGGCGTCGGTTTGTTCGATGGTGCAAACTTCGCCGCGCGTGCTGATGCGGAATAGCCGATCCGCAACACGCAGCACGCCGCTGTCCGGCATGGTCGCGGTGACCACGCGTTTGTCATCGAGATACGTGCCATGGCTGGAGCTATCTGAAATGGTGAAGTGGCGGGCTTTGTCCCATTGGATGGTGCAGTGAATCCGTGAGGCCACGGCGGACTCAATGACGATTTCGCATTGCGGCGAGCGCCCGACTGAAATTTTGCCGCCGGTATGCACACGGCCATCAATGACGATGCGCGGCTGCGGCACCGCTGGCATATGCATCGCGGTAAACTTCATGGAGGTGCGCGCGGCTTCGACCACGCCGCCGATCAACCGTGCCTCCATGACATGGCCACCCATCGCGATTAGATCGCCAGGGCGAAGGGCGACCCCTTTCGTGATGCGGGCACCATTAAGGAAGGTGCCATTGCTTGAGCCGAGATCGGTAACGACAAATTCATCGCCGTTACGCGATACAGCACAGTGCGCTGACGAGACATAGGCGTCGGACATGACCCAGGTACAGTCGGCGCGCGTCCCGAATATGAGTTGTTCATCGCCCAGGGGAATGCGCTGATCCTTGGCCAGGCCCGCGATGAATACCAATTCGCCAACCGCGTTGGTACTGCGGACGTAATTGCTGGTTGGCTCGACGGCCTCGCTATCGGCGCCTTCGATTTCAAGCGCAAAGCGCAGTTCGGTGCCGCCAAGTTTGATCTCATCGCCGTGGGTCAAGATACGCGCCTGCGAGGCTGCACCGTTGACCATCATGGCACCGAGCGGCTCAGCGCGGAACCCCCATGGCGTGGCGCTGATCACCAGGTGGCGGGCGATCACGCCAGGCGCCGTCAAGATCAGATCACAGTCACCACCGGCCCCGATGCGGGCCGCGCCGGTCAACGTTAGCGAGCGTCCGGCGGCCGGACCGCTAACCACGATCAGTTTGGCCGTCACCATCTCATACACGAACTCGACACCGCCGAGATTTACCCGGTCACCACTGGTGAGCAAAAATATCGGATTGCGGTCGCCGCTGCGGGCAAACGGCGTGCGATTGATGTCACCGGGGCCAGCGCCAATAATTTCAAGGGAGGATCCGCGCGGACCGGTGGTGAGTACGGCGTGTCGCCGTGACGCCTCCGGGTTTGATAAAATAATGTCGTTGTGTTCGCGTTCACGGCCTAAGCGAATAGTCGGCGCCGCAGTGACGATCTGCGTGCCTGCGAGCGAGCCGGTTTCAAAACGAAGTTGGAACGTCATGACAGGTGAACCTAGGGAAGTAACGTCAGGGCAGTAACGATGTGGGTGGCCAACATGATGACGAGTGCCGAGGCGACGGCCACATGCACGATGAGCCAGGTTTTTAGCCGGCGGTGCAGTTTGAGTTGTGCTGCGGTATCAAGCAATTTACTGTGGCTCTCAGCGATCCGTTCGATGGTCCCGCGGTCGGCGCTCGAAAGTTCTGCGGGGTTGGCCTGGTCGAGCTGTAAGCCGGTTTTGATCTGCGCAATCCGCTCAACGGGGTCGTACGTTTTGCGCAAACGGTCGCGGAGTGACCCGACCAGGCGCGCTACACTCGCTTGCCGTTGCGCCCATGTTTCAGGCGACACGGTAGCGCGCAATTCATCGATCGACTGCTGCAACGCTTGTTGTTCGTCGAGCAAATCTTCCACCAGGCGGGCTTGGCCATGGCGTTCGAGCTGCGTCAGCATCTTGGGGACGGTGACGTAGATGATTTGGCCTAACACGCCGGTTGCGACTTCAAGTGCGAAAGCCAGTAGCAATAACGTGGTGAAGATGCCGGTGACGCGGAAACCGGCGTGGGCAGCGGCCGCTACAAATCCGATCGCGCCAAACATCATGTGAAATTGGGTCCACGCTTCAAGGCCGCCGACGCCAGCATTGCGCATGCGCTTGCGTAGGCCTAATGAACTGGCAGCCAGCAAACAAACCGCAGCACCGGCGCCCAGGATCAACCCAATGCGTGTGCCGCCGCGCAGCGGGCCCTGATTGCTCACGACCGCAACTACGATTGCGGCAAGCGCGAGCACGCCGAGCACTACGCTGGTGGGCATGAACCACGTGGAGCGCTGGGCAATTTGTTGCTTGGTGCCTAACGTCCCAAGGTTTTTGGCTTGCTTGCGCGACCATTCGATAGCGTCGCGTTGTTCGGCTTCCATGACCAAGGCTAGTTCTTCGAAATAGCGCAGCGGATCAACGCGGACCAGGGCACCGCGTGGGCACTCGTGGACGCAGTTCGAATAGCCGAAGCCTCGACACAAGTTACATTTGATAGCGCGCTTGGTGACTTCGGGGGATGGCCGCTCGTTTTCTTCGAGCGGGCGCATGGTGATGTTGCCGTACGGGCATTTTCGCGCGCAGTTTTCGCAGCCAATGCAGTTATCGTTAATATCGACATCACCGTCGGCAAAACGTTGAATGGCGCCGGTCGGGCAGCCGATCATGCATTCGGGGTCGCGGCAGTGGCGGCAACTCGAAGGCAACATGACGTGTTCATATTTGCCGGCTTTGAGCGCGGCGCGGCGGCGAAAAATCGGGCCTCGGCGATCGAGCCGAGTGTATTTGTGGCGCGAATGGCAGGCTCGAACACAGTTGCCGCAACGTACGCAGCGATCGAGATTAATCACCAGCAGCGATTCAACTTCGACGCCGGCCTGCAAAAACGCTTGGGCCGCTTGAAACACGGTGCCGCCGACTTCGGCCATTGCCGCGCGTCGGTGCATGTCGTCTTTGCCGAAGTGGGCGGAAATCTCGTGGTTTTTTGCCATGGCCATCGCGAATGGCCCGCGCGGCAATGCAAGAACTTCGCACTGACCGACCGCGACGAGATCGAACTCACGTTTGGCTTGATCGTGTACGCCGACTACGTCGTGGGTGTTGAAGTACGCCAAAATGGACACGGTGCCGTCGGCACCGCGCCGCACCGCTTTGAGCACGCCATCCTTGATGACTAGAATCGAGTCGGCGGCTTCGCCCGATTTTGCTGCCGTATCGTCGCGTGAAAACAGTTGAAGCTTGGCGCCGGCGGTAATTTCGCGGCGGGTGTTGTCGTCGAGCATGCCCAAGTAGCGGTGCATCCGCGCGTAGGTTGCAATGGCGCGCGCATGATACACGCCTTCGAGGTGGGTACGGACTGATTTGTGTCGCCGTGAAAATAGATCGAAACGATGCTTTTCGATTTCAAGCAGGCAGACGTCAACGGCCGAGGTGACCGTGGCTGTGCGTTCGCCGCGGCCGAGCAGCGCGGCTTCACCAAAAAAATCACCGGGGCGGTCGATGCGACCGAGTCGCAGCTGATTGTCCTGCCCGTCGGTGGCGTGCACGTCGACCGCACCGCTGATCAACACGAACATGGAGTGGCCGTAGGTCCTTTGCACGATAATATCGTGGTCAGCGGGGAAGTTGCGTACCAATACGTTTTGCGCGAAGGCCGCTATTTCCTCGGCGGGAATACCGGCGAAAAATGGCAGGCCCGCGAGAAACTCGCCGTACCCAACACCGGTTACTTGCGCGGCATTGCTGCCGGGGCTATCCGGTACACTCACACTGGACATTGCGCCGCCACGCTAACACGGCTTGCCGCGGTGATGACAGTTGGTCGCCGCGCTACCTGCCACGTCAGGTTCGAACAATGCCTTTTTTGTGGTTCGCAAATCTGCAGCCAGGGCGTGTCAAACACTGGAGCTTGGCTGGGTGTTGTTGTAGTGTGCCGCGCGATGACGAATTTGCGGGCAATGGGGGAACCGTTCGGCGCGGTGCGCACGGCTGCGCTGATATTCCTGCTTGCGGTATTGGGGTGTGGGCGGTCAACCTCGACGACGCCGCCACCGTTGCGCGGCTCAGGCGAAGTTGTCGTCGATAGCGATCGATTTCCCCACGCGTTACACACCGGCGCGACCCCGGAGATTCGCAATTATCGCGGCCGCGGCTTGGGCTGTGGAGACTGTCATGATGCCAGCTTGGTCCGCCAAGGTAATCTTGCGCGTCCGGGCACGATGAATCACGCGCCTTGCGATGATTGTCACAAGGCCGAGTTCTTCAAACCACCGGGGCCGTTGTGTAAGGTTTGCCACATCAGCGTTGATCCAACTGCGCCACGGGCCGGCGCCTTGGCTGCCGGGGCGGCGCTAGATTCAGCAAGGGGCTCGACCACCCCGGTCAGTGCGTCGCCGTTACAGCCTTATCCCGAACGTGGCCAAACCCAAATTTTGGGATCGTCATTTTCACATCAACAGCATCTAGCGCCAGGCGCTATGGATAGCGCCGTTGGCTTCCATGTGACGTGTGGCGATTGCCACACCCGCGACGGCAAGCAAGAGCCGCAAGTGCCATTGCACGCACAATGCGCGCGTTGCCACGAACAACAAGCCCGCGCCAAAGCCAAATTACCGATGGACAACTGCGGCGGTTGTCACTTGACCCGCAACGTTGAGCTGGCACGTGGTCGAAAGTTTATCACCGGCGATCTGCGATTCAATCATGCCACCCACGTTACCGATCGGGCCGGCGCATCGGTGGCATGCGCGGCGTGCCATGCTGATATTAGCAATTCGGCCTCGCGCGAAGATGTCGCTGTGCCGGCCATGGAGCGGTGCGCCCAATGTCACGAAGATTCGCAGCGCAGCCCCGACCGCGTGCGCATGACGCAGTGCGGAGTTTGTCATAGCGGCATCACCACCGGCACCCCACCGATGAACCACGGCGTTACCGGTGCGGTGCCGGCCGATCACACGCTGCAATTTCGCAAGAACCATGGCGCGGCCGCCGCCAAGGCCAATTCAAATTGTCGGTTTTGCCATACTCAATTATCGGGCGCGCGTGAAGATAGCTGTTTCCAATGTCATCAAGTGATGAAGCCGCGTGACCACAGCATGATGTGGCGTGACGACCATGGCAAAGCGGCACAAGCCGACAACGACCGCTGTGCATCGTGCCACACCCCCGATACCTGCGTGGCGTGTCACTCGGTGCCTCCGCGCTCGCATGTGCCACTCGGTGAATTCAAGTTCGGCGGCCATGCGGAAGCCGCGCGGTTCGGCATAACTGCGTGCATGACGTGCCACACCTTCCAAGACACCTGTTCGAAGTGTCATCGGGAGACCCGCTAATGTTGCGCTCGAATCGTAGCGCTGCATTGCCTGCGAATACCGCTGCAGTGGTTGGCGCGGTCGCCTGCATGGTGGTTACTGTTGGCCAGACGTCGTCGGCAAATGCCCAAGCATCGGCGCAACCAGCACTCGATTTGCGGGTACATCACGCACCAGTGCGGCTCAAGATGCGCCGCGCACAGCCCAAGCTTCTTGCGGTGGGCGTGCAGCCGCGGACGGTGGCCAGCGCGCAAGCCGCGGAGGCAAGCCCTGCGAGCACCGTGGCAACGGATGCGATTCCG
>JAGPDK010000011.1 GCA_018057605.1 Kofleriaceae bacterium
GGGGTTCCGGAACATTCTTACCCTTTTGCTTTTTCGGTCTAACCCTCCTGAATTTGAAGGAAAAAATCCCACTCTAACCGATGTGTCTTATATCACGGGGAGCCGTCCCACCGCATCATGCGGCGGCCGGAAAAATCGAGCTCTTTCGTCGACATACATCACCTACACCACCCTGCGTGTCAGGCTTACAACCTGGCCCTGAGTGAAACATAGGTCGTTGCGCCCCCGCGCTCCGATGTGATGTACGAGAGCTCGACACTCGTTTAGCGCTGCTTTGCAGCAATATCGGCCAACATGTGGGTGGCTTGGGTCTTTTCAAACTCAGCCGTGCCACCATTTTTGGAGAACTCTTCGAGGTCTTTTTTGGCATTCACAAAGTCGCCTTTGCGGAAGTACGCCGAACCTCGTTGGAACTTTGCTTGGCGCAAATCCTTCTTACTTTCCAGAGCTTTCGAGAAAGCCTCGACTGCTTTGTCATCTAAGCGCTTATTGAAGTATGCCAAGCCAAGCTCATATTCCAGCACCGCACGGTCGGCTGGAGCTTGAACCGCGCCAGCCCCTGCGGCCGCCACTTGCACCGCTTGGTCCAGATAGTCCCAGCGCATATAGAGTTCTGATAAAGCAATGTAAGGCTCAGCTTTGCGCGGGTTGAGCACAATCGCTTTGGTCAACGCTTCGGCCGCTTCTTTAGATTTTTCTTGATCGCGGAAGATGCGGCCCAGATAGTAGTACGCCAAATACAGTTCGCTGTTTTGCTTGACCGCTTCTTGCAACTGCTGAATCGCTTGATCCGCGTTGATGGCGGTGAAATCAGGTTTCACTTGGTCAACCGGCTTGCCTTCACGGCGGGCGACATCTTCACGCAGACTGCGGACCGCTTTTTGATACAGCGAAATGCCTAGCCACATGTGATACATGGGTTGTTTGCCGTCGATGCGGACCGCTTGTTCAAACGCTTCGGCAGCGCCTGCCCAATCGGATTTGCCCTTTTTCGAAACGCCTAAACACCACCAAGCTGAATGGTTGTCGCGAAACCGCTCGGTTGCTTGTTTGCAAAAATTATCGGCTTCTTCGAATTCTTTTTTCTTGAGCGCTTGATCGCCGCTGACGGACAAGTCAATCGATTCTTGCCGAGCCTTATTCGGGCAACCGGACATAGCAAAGAGAACGGCAATTGCGCCGATCCCAACAAACGTGGACCGTAAAATGGGGGCTGTCATAAAGCGCCGTAACGGTAAAGCGATATCCCGCTGTGCTCAAGCATCGTGGGCCAAATACGACTCGATCCCCGTGTCGACACGAGTACCGTCAGACTGCGCCCCAGCACCGCCCCGACACCAGCCCGAAAACGCAACATGCCCGCGAGCTGCGGGCATGGATGGCGTCAGCCTCGCGCCTGACGAGGTCGCCGTAACAAACGCCGGGTTAGAACGTCAAACGGAAACCGAAGCGTCCGGACACGGGCGAGTATCGCGCCGCCGTGTTGCCGTAGTTCGGATTGCGTTCAAGTGGCGTCGATGTTTCGGAGCCATCACCGCTCACAGCCTTCGCGAACACCAAGTCAGAATAGCGACCGCCAACAATCGGATTCGAGGCATTGTTGCCGGTATCAATCGCGTAGGTGTCATCCACCGATGCTTCGTTCTGCGTGTCGAACAAGTTGAACAACTGAAGGAAAACTTCGAGCGTCATACCTTTGCCGAGCTTGCGGTCATACGCAACTTGAGCATTCACGCGATAATCCATTGCAGCGCGACCAACGCTGCCGCGTGGCAACAAGAACGCCTCGTTCTGACCATACAAATAGTGACCACCGAGTGCACCATACGGCGTCCCCGAAGCAAATTGCGCGGTGGCACCCAACGTCAAGTTGCCGGCCTTGTTGAAGTCAAAGGTATAAAAACCGTTGAATTTGGCGTTGTGCGGAATGTCTTGCTCGAGAAAGCCGTTGCGGTTCGCAAGCAATTCAACCAAGTCGTACTGCGACGAGATGTTTGGATCGAGCTGGCCGTTGCTGTACGAGATCAGGCCTGGGTAGTTACCCTTATTCTGTGAGAACGTGTAGTTAGCTTGCACGTACAAGCGTTTCGAAAAGCGACGCACGGCCGTCAACGTAATGGCGTGGTAGTCGCGGCGTGGGGTGTCAAACACCTTGATGCCTTTAAACAAATCCAATTGCGTTTGCAGGCGCTTCTTCTCGGTCGCATCGTCGGTGGCATTGATGCGCGCTGCCAACGCGTCGAGGTCTGCATCGGCGATTTCGCCTGGGTTCGCAATCACGTAGGTGTTAGCGCCGTCGGTCGAAACGTCTTCCAATACCCGGCCGAGGGTACGGTACGAGTACGCAATGCCCAATTTGAGATCATCGGCCACTTCGTACTCAGCGCCGACCAAAGTTTCGTCGAGGTACTGGCTCTTCACGTTTGGCGCGATTAACACACCCGAGGATCCAATGAAGTTTTCAACTTGCGCCATCCGCGTGTTCGGGTCCTGGATGCACTGCTCGCCACTTTTGCCACCGATTTTTGGGTCAATTGGGCCCGGACAATCAGCGTAGGTAAACAATTGCTGCAACGTCACTTCACCGCCGAACGAGCGCTTGTTGATTTGCAGTGGAATCGATTGGTAGAAGCGACCCCAGTTGCCGTAGAGTTTTGACTTACCTTCTTTGGTCCAGTCGTACACCATGCCGACACGCGGGGCGATCATACCGGTAAGCGTCATGGCGTTTTTGCCAAGTTGTTCGCCGGTGATTGGGTCGGTGCTGTACTGCAGGTTTTGCGCATAGCGCAACCGTTGCTCTTCATAGCGCAAGCCAGCGTTGACCGTCAGGTTTGGCTTGATTTGCCACGAGTCGCGCAAGTACGCAGACCAGTTGAACGTTTCGCTGGAAATTTGGGTACCAGGGCTACCTGGAACACCCGACAAATAATCACATTTTTTAGCAATGGTCGCTTGTTCGCCTGGTGCACCCGTAAAATCAGGATTTGGCAAGTTGCAAACACCGTCGTAGCGCGGGTCGGTATTCGCCGCGTCGGCCAATTGCACGAAGCGATTCACTGTCACTTGTTGCAAGCTCACGATGTTTTCAAACGATGCGCCGCCCGAGATCAAGCGCGACGTCGTGAGATTGTTGATTTCGATATCGCCACCGGCTTTGAATTCGTGAGTACCTAACGCCTTGACGCGTTGGGTAAGCGAAACCCTTCCGGACCGACGTTCATCGAGATCACGGCCCAAGCCACCTGGCCCACCGATCAAGTAACCAGCTTGAGTCGTAATTTCACAGTTTGTCGGTAACAAGCCGTAGGGATCGCCGCCACCCACTGGTGTGTCTTTGCAACCCGAGCGAACCGCATCACTTTCGTTACCGAGGTCGGCCCATCGTTCCAAACTGCCGCCACGCAGCACCTGGATTGCGACGTCCGCATACGCCGGATCGCTGGCAAGGCTTTCGCTCTCTTCACGGTGCCAGCCGAGCGTCGCTTCGATTTCGGTTTTGTTATTGTTGAACTTCGAAGTCCATTTACCGGCGACATCGGTCTGCAAGGAAGTTGATTTCGTAGTTACGCTTTGCGCACCGAAGGCGTTCGGGCCTTCAGCGGTTTGCGGCGTCGCGTTCAACGTCAGTTGGCCTTGTTGATTCGACGACGCTGCGTAGTTCAACTTAGCGATCAACGAGTACGCTTGACCGCTCGCCGTGCGGGTTTCTTGATCTACCTTGTCAGTGATGAACAACCCGGTAGCTGGATCTTTGTCGGCTTTGCCGTCGGCATTGCCGTTGTCGATGGTGCCATCAGGTCGCTTGGTCGCGACCAAGCAGTCCGACAACGCACCGTCAGGGTTAACCACGCGACAGTCGGTGCGGCGGTTAATCGTCCGGTTGATGTCGGTGCGAACAAAGGTCGGCGCAAAGCCAACGTAGAACCACAGTTTGTCTTTTACGATCGGACCACCGAGCTCAAAGCCAATGTTGTAGTTGTAGCCAACGTTGCCTTCCGCATTGATCGGCGAAACTTGGCTTGGCGTGCGATCGCGAGTGCCAACCAGCGCGCCCGGTTGCAAATACGCAAACACCGAGCCTTGAAATTTGTTGGTACCGCTCTTGGTAACGACACTGATCACACCGCCCGTTGAGCGGCCGTATTCAGCGTTGTAACCACCGGTGATAACTTCAATTTCTTCCAAGAAGTCGTTGATAACAGGCGAACCAACCGTACCCAACGCGAGGCTACCGGTGTTGATACCGTCAACCACGTAGTTGTTTTCAAGCGACGATGAACCCGACACCGAAACGCCAACGCCGTCGCCGCGGGTACCTGCAGCTTGCAGCGCGGCACCTTCGAACGAACGGCCAGGCACCGGCAGTTTGGCCAAGATCTCTTTGGTGATCTTTAAGCCTTGTTGGGTAGTGGTCACGTCGATGCTTGGCGCTTTGGCCTTGATGTTGATGACTTCCGACTTGCCAGCGTCGGGGTTAATCGTCGCGTTGTTGGTCGTCGTGCCGTTGGCATTTACCGCAACGCCGTTCGAGTTCACGGTAGCATCCGCGTAATAGTAGCTCACGGTGTAAACACCTGGCGGCAACGTTGTCACCAGGTACAAGCCGTTTTCGTCGGTGACCGCCGATTGCGTGCCCTGCAACGAAGGCGATGTCGCAATGACGGTGACGCCGATGAGGGGTTCTCCGGTTTTAGAATCTTTCACGATGCCACGGATGGCACCCGTGGTTGACGACTGCGCAGCGGCAGGCGCGAGTTCAAGAGCTTGTGCACCGAGAGTTGCAACGCCCAGCGCTGCAGCGAATAGAATTTTTTTGCTGTTCATGGTCCTTGGCTCCTACCGCTTACGCGCCCGTGGTGAACGTTATGACGATGGGTGCTTTCACCGCGCCGCCGAGAATGTCTGTGACCGTAGTCGGAATGGTCAACGTGTAGACAGATGTTGCATCGAGCGTGAGGCCCATAATTAACAGTTGATTGCGCTTGGCGCCGCCAACCATTGGGACAATCGCCACATTGGTGGCACCCTTGCGTAGCGTGATGCCGCTGAGCGTTGACGCTTTGAGCTCCGCGTTAAACGATTCAATGATGGTGGCGGTGCGGCCAACGTTCACGTCGCCATCGTTGGGGGCCGAGCCACCCGGATCTGGTTGCAACGTGTCAATTTTCCAAGAAATTAACGAAGTGTCGCCTGGCGTGCATGGCGCAGTAATCTCGCCTAGTGCAGGCGCGCAAACTTGATTGCCGTCAATATCGACAACTTGTTCAGCGAACTTGATCGTACACGTCGTGCCCGTTGGTAACCCAAGCGACGGCGTCAAGATGACCGCCGGTCCGAGCACCGCGAGGCCACCTTGCGCTGGTTTTTGCTGGTTACCAGAAGGCTGCCAAAAACTAGTTTGCAAATTCAGCGGCACTTTTTGGCCGTCGCAGACAATTTGGACAGAGTCGTCGATAAACTGGTGGGCATCGGCAGCCCCGTCACCAACCGGTGCCGGCACGTTGTCCAAAATACCGATTGGACCGTTCGCCCCCAAACACACAGCGAAGTCACCAACGCAGGTTCTTGGCAACACATCGGCGGCTTCAGCACACGCCGCGATGTCGTCTGGCGTAGCGCCGACTGGAACATCGGAATACGTACCGTCAGCGCACGAAATGCGCTCAAGGTAGTTACCGACCAACAACTCATCAAGGATTACGCGAACCGCGCCACCGTTAGGCGAACCCGTGGTTACCACGTGGCCTTTTTCAGCATCGCTAGCATCTGGGTGATCGCCAAACGCGAAAGTTTGACGTTGGATGATCGAACCTGAGGTCGAATGAAAATCTTCGAACACACGCACTTGGCGCACCATCGGAGGCCCGGCGGGATTGAGTTCGGTTTGGGTAGAGATGTCGCGGCAACCCGCGGTCAGGGCGCATGGGAGCGCCAACAGAAGCAACCTTTTCAGACTAGCCATGGTCTATTTCTCTCCAGGTGGGCTCGGCAAATCCGAGCAAAAGCCGGTAACGTAGTTAATGACTGCCGCTTGTACTAACCTGTTGGTTAGCTTGTCAAGGCGTGGTGGTAGTGGGTGATTGGTCATTCCAAGTCTGGTAACACCTCCTTAGGGATCGGGAAAACCATCGCTCCATCACGCTTGATGACAGCGCCTCCCCTGCCGCTATCGTCAGCTGTCGCACCCAACCGATTACGGCACAGTCTTGACGACTAAGGCGATGGTAATTTCGTCGTGGTGCACATCGCGTGCGGCACCCCGAATTTGATCCATAGTCTCGACGACAAACTGCCACGCAATTTCGTCGGCGAAGTCAACAAACACCGCGGGGTTATCGGCGTTACCGCCCTGCGGTTGGTCGAGGCGATTGCGCACCTGGCGCGACAACCCGGCCAGGGTAAGCGTTTGCCGGTCGCCGGACTGTTCGACTGTCACGGTCAGGTCGGCGGCCACTGTCACCACCAGCGGATTGCTTGGACCTTGCTGCGGTTCAGCCAATTCGGGCGGAACCTGCAAGCCTATGCCGGTCATGGTGATGGGCATCGTGACCATAAAGATAATCAGCAAGACCAACACCACGTCGATCAGTGGGGTCACATTGATTTCGTTGCGGTGACGACGCGAACTGGTTGCTGCTGCAATACCCATGCAGCCACACTACGTAAACTCACGCAGATTGCAGCAGCAAGCTCATCACGGCCGATGACAGCGCGCATCGAGGGCATTGCACCTGCGACATTGGCACTTGATGCAGCCTGCCAAGGCCACCGTGCACAACAGCCGCTACTGCGGTGCTGGCGCTTCTATTTTAACTTTGAGCGCGACTTTGACTTCATCGTGATTGGCGTCAATCGCGATGCTGCGGACTTGGTCCATGGTTTCCACCACAGTGTTCCAAACTACTTGCTCGTCAAAATCCACAAACACCACTTTGTCGCTGATTTTTTTATCGAGCAACGGCCGTAGATTCTTCGGCAAATCGATCAAGGCAATCGATGTGTCTTTTTCGCCATCGTTGAGAATGACGCTCATGTCAGCTTTGATCGTCACGGTGATCGGATTGCCCGCCGCAGGATCGGGCATTTCGTTCGCATCATCCAATTTACGCGGAACCTCAAGCGTCACCATTTTCATCATGATTGGCATCGTCACCAAAAAGATGATGAGCAATACCAACACCACGTCGATGAGGGGCGTGACGTTAATTTCAGTCTGCAAACCACCGGGTTTGCCACCAGTTGACATACCCATGGCTATTGTTTCCCCTTTTCCTCATTGGTCGCCAGGTCGATCGATTGGATCGCAAGTTCACTGGTGTTGAGGAACGTGATGAGCGGATACACTTGTTTGTAGGTCAACTCGCCAGCGGCTTTAACGTAGACTTTGCCAGCGGCCTCCGGGCTCTTTGGTGCAGCCCATGCTTGCTTGACGCGTTCTTGTAAAACTTTAAGCGAGCCTTCGTTAATCGGCCCGAGCTTGTCTTTGTCAAACCAAAGGTCGCCATCTTTGTCGATTGCGATGACGGGCTGCAATTTGTCTTTTTCAGCCGAGTGATGGCGGGTTTTGGGCAACGATGGCACGGCTTGACCGCGCACCATCAGCTGCGAAATCACCATGAAGATAATCAGCAACACGAGCACGACATCAACCAACGGCGTAACGTTAATTTCGTTACGAACCGCGTCGATCGTGGCGCCTTTTTTATGGCCCGAAAGCCGTCGTGATCGCATGCCACTCATACTTAAGCCTTGTTCGAGTCGCGGCCTTCGCGCAGCACGTAATCGATGAATTCCGACGAAACGTCGTTCATGTCAACCACAAATGCTTCAACGCGAGTAGCAAAGAAGTTAAACGCCATGGCGGCAATAATTGCCACTGCGAGACCAACGGCGGTTGCGATGAGCGCTTCGGCGATGGCCGGGCCGATCACGTCGATGGCGGCGCCACCTTTGAGCAATTGGAAGGCCGAAATGATGCCGATAACCGTACCGAGCAATCCAATAAACGGGGTGGCCGAAGCAACCGTACCGAGGTAAGGCAGACCTTTGCGCAGGTTCGAAGTTTCGCGTTCTTTGACCCGCTCAAGTGCGCGATTCACCGAATCAACTAGGTCAAAATTGCCAACGTCGTGTGGCCCTTGCAGGGTTTGAGCTTCGCGGCCTTGCACCAGTGCGGTGAGACCCGACTCCATAACTTTGGCAACGGGGCTTTTGCCCATCGAACGCGCCGCAGCCAACGCATCGTTGACTTTGTTAGTGCGCAGAAATTCGCCAAGCATTTGCACGTAACGAATGCTTTGGTCGCCAGCGGCGCGGAACGTGATGATTCGTTCGAAAATCACGTAAAAACTGTACACCGACATGAGGATCATCAAGATAGAGATGATCTTCACCGGTAGGCTCATGTGCTTCGCAATTTCGACGAGATCAAATTCCATGACGCGTTCCTCTATGATGTTGACTGGTTACCGTAACGAAGAGCAGAAGTAGCAAACGACTCGTGCAGGTTGCACGCGGGTCGCGCGCCAGAAAAGTGCGACCGATTATTGCGAAAAGATGAAGGTAACGGCGGTACACACCGGTGCCGCGGTGCCGTTGACCATAAATGGCCGATATTTCCATTGGCCACGAATCTCCGTCGTGATCTTGGCGTCGTACGCTGGGAAACCTGTCGATTTCAGCATATTGACGCTCTTCACACCGCCGCTGGTGTCGATGCAAACTTTGAAAGTGCCGACCAACCGGGTTTTACCTGACCGGGCAATCTCGGTGTTGGTGACATCACTTGGTTGAATGAGCTTTTCACCTGCGATGCGCTGTTGTTCCAATGCGGTTGGCGCAACATTTTGCGGTGGCGCCGGTGGCGGTGGTGGCGGTGGTGGCGGTGGTGGTGGTGGCGCACCGAGCACGCCGTTGGGATCGCCGCCGACTACGCCGCCAGCAACGCCGCCTTCTTCGCCGCCCTCAACACCGTTTGGATCGCCACTTTCTTCGGTTGGCTTATCTTCTTGCTTTTCAATCTTGACGGGTTGCACCAAGTCTTTGACCTTCACCTTTTTAGGTTTGATCTCCGTGGTGACCGGCTTTTTGCCACCTGGTGGCGGTGGTGGTGGTGGCGGTGGCGGTGGCGCAGCCGCAAGGTCAAACGTATCTTTCGGCACTTCGAGTTTGGTTACTGTCCACATCGAGTACAGCCAACCACCAATAAGAAACGATGCCACCATTGCGTTGCAACCTATGAACAGTGGAACTGCCCATTTCGGTGCTTTGCGATGCTTAGCGTCTGTGTAGTTTTGAAACATGATGGTGTACGTCCTTTGTCGGGTGGGGTGCTGCGTTTGAAGCTCAGCCGCCAGACTTAGGTGGTGCTTGCCCTGGTGGGGTTCCCCCGCCAGTAGTGGATGGCACGACTTCGCCTGCGGCTTTTTTGGCCTCAGCTGCTAGAACGCGCCGGATGTCATTATGGGTCTGTGAAGTTGCACGATCGATGGCACCGGCCCACGTCGGCCCGTGTGCAATCGCACGAAAGTTGTAGAGGGCCGCCAGCAAGCCCCGGATTTCGGGTTTTTTGGGCGATAAGCCAGCCGCACGCTCCAGGGCCCCAATACCGCGATCTGCGCATTCAATTCGGTCGTCCCACACCATTTTTTCGCGGTTTGACAAGAATGCCCAAGCCACGTTACCGATCGATTGGTACGCTGCTGCTTTGGCGTTTTCACCTGTAGTTACATCAGCTTGCTTATTGTACCAATCCATCGTTTCGCGCCAGCGGCGGGCTTTGAAATTGATCCCAGCGAGTTTGCCCATAATTTCAGGATTTTTCGAGTCAACATCGAGCTGGCCTTGCCAATACCCAACCGCTTTATCGAATTGGTCGTTATCCAACCAAACCTTAGTCATGCGATCGCGAATTTGTTTGTCGGCTGGGTTAACTTTTAGGTAGGCAGCAAAATGTTCCGCAGCTTTGTCCGCAAATGTTGAGTTGTCAGGGCAACGCAATTTGCCGGTTTCATCTTTGTCTTTAAGTGGGTCACAGCCAGCCATGAAACGCTTTTGATAGGCCAAGCCAAGATTATGGTGAGTGATCGCCAAATCCTGCTTACGCAACGACGCTTCAAACTTTTCGCAGGCCTCGGCAAATTTACCGTCTTTATGCAGCCGGGCGCCGTCGGTATTCAACCGTCGCGCATCTAACTTGTCGCAACCAGCATTCGTACCAGCACCAAGTACCATGGCGCAAAGCATCAAACCGCAACGCAGGCTGCGCAGGATGGTATGCGAGACTCGATGTGTCGATCGGCTCATAGGGCGCGCGACATTACATAAGTGAGCCCAAGCCAGCAAGGCTTGTGGGTGACAACTCTGTGACTGCGCCGGATTGATTAACGCCAACACCTGCGCACATGTCTACATCATGGCGGCCCGCAAGCTGGCACGGTCAACCCTGACTTCACATAACATCCACTGGACAATCGCGAGTAGCAGGGCGCAGGCCGGGTCGCAGCGGCCTACTTGCTCGGCATTGTCATGACAAATAGATAGTCATTCTGCGGTTTCGCTAGCGCCGCAGCGAGCTCGCCATCGCCCGAATCAATGACCGGCCGGATCGAGATCGCCGTGCTGACACCGCGACGTTTGACGCGCCGAACTATGGCCGAATCATGGCAGTGGCCTGCACCAGCCAGAATTGCCAGGTGACGCGAGGGATCGGCACTGATCCAACGTGCAGCGCCGTCGGCCATCGATTCGTCCCACATAACTTGCACCGTATACACCCGGTCCATGCTCGGCATCGCGGGTGCGGTGGGTGCGGCGGGTACTGCGGGTACTGCGGGTACTGCGGGTACTGCGGGTACTGCGGGTACTGCGGGTACTGCGGGTGCGGGTGCGGCGACCGGCGTTTTCTGCTCAGCGTTGCCAGATGCTTTGTGGGCACCATGATCGTCAGTCATCTCGGCCATCACGCCATCGAACCATGCGCGATGCTCAGCGTCGGTTAAGTTGAGCTCGGGCACTTGGGATTTTTCTTCGATCGTCAACGCTTCAAGGCCTTGACGCACCACTTTTTTGGTTAGTTCGCTTGCAGCATTGAGCGCCACCAGTGCGCCCTTAGCAACAATAAGTCGCTGCATCTGCGGACGATAAAAACCAAAGTCATAGGACCAACGCTTGTCCCAGCTGCTACGGGATTTCAGGGTTTTGTCGTCGATGCGACCAGCGGCGTAGTCATCGAGCACGCCTTGAAAGGGCCGCTGAAACATTTCCATGCCCAACCCAGGCGTTGTCCACTTGGTTTGCTTGAGCAATTCTTCGACTGCGCGCAATTGCGCCCAGTGATGATGAGAATTGTCGTGGGACTCGCCTAGGCAAACTACGTGAGCATCAGCCGCGCGGCTCCAGAATTCGTTGGTATCAATTTGCCGACCGGTGCGCGCGTCCAAAATCGAATAGGGCAATCCGGCGGACTCAATGTCGCGCGGACTCGTCGGTGTTGTGGACGCCGCAGCCCGAGCGCCACAAGCGGTCGCGGAAATAGTGAGCGCGACGCTGCCGATCGCGGTCAACGATGAGATCAATTTCATGGGCAGAGTTTACTAGAAGATCGAGACATCGCAACCCTTCGAGGTCGCAGCATTGTGCGACAATTCAACCGTGGAGCCCCTGCCCTACCTCACGGCCGACATCGCTGGCATCGGTGGCCAACTGCGCACCATCGACGACGATTTCAATGTTGATGAAACACCTGCGTATTTACCGACGGGCGCCGGTGATCACGTCATGCTGCGCGTGCAAAAGCGTGGCCTCACCACGCCACAAGCTGCCGCCTGGCTGGCCCGCGCGCTGGGTGTTGCCGAGCGCGATGTCGGCTGGGCCGGCATGAAAGATCGGCGTGCGGTCACGACCCAATGGCTCAGTGTGCCTCCGCCGGTGACGCCCGAACAAATTGCAGCGCTTGCAGCCACCGCATCCATGATTACCGACGGCGGAGAGTTGCGCATTCTCGAGTGGGCACGCCATCCTCACAAATTACGCACAGGCCATGTCGCGAGTAATTCATTTCGGCTGCGGATCCGTAGCCTTGACGCCACCCTTGCGCCGCTGGACGCTTTGCAACGGGCGCAACGGATCCTCACCACATTGAGCCAAGGCCCGGGCGCACTCAACTGGTACGGCGAACAACGGTTTGGCCGCGACGGCGATAACGCCGCGCGTGGTCGAGCCTTGCTTGTCGGCACCCAGCCATTGGCCCGCCACCCACGCGGTCACAAGCTCGATCGTTTTTTGCTCTCGGCGTTGCAGTCCCACCTGTTCAACCAATGGTTGCAGCGCCGACTCGAAGACGGTTTGATCGGGCGCGCTTTGCTTGGTGATGTAATGCGTAAACGCAGCGGTGGCATGTTTGTCTGCGAAGCCCCTGAGCTCGACCAGGCCAGGGTCGATAATGGCGAAATCGTTGCAACCGGCCCGATGTTTGGCGTGGAAATGCGGCGCGCCCCCGACGGCACACCGGCCCGCGAACGCGAAGATGCCGTACTCGCGGCGCAAGGCTTGCGGCTTGAACAATTCACCGATGTGAAGCGCTTGGCCGCAGGCACCCGACGCGAACTCGCGATTGCGGTACAAACGCCACAGGTACAGGCAATCGACGACGATTTGCAGATCGAATTCGCGTTGGACGCGGGCGGCTACGCAACGGCGATCATGCGCGAAGTGATGAAGGTCACGCCGCTCGATGCCCGGCGTGCGGATGCCAGTGCCGATGCCAGTGCCGATGGGCGGAGCGATGTTCGCAATGATTCCGCTACGCAATCGCCCAACCCAGACTTGGATTTTGCCGAATCTGTGAAACAGTAGGGCCAAGGAAATCAGTATGGACTTAGTTCATTTATTTTTGCAGTTTGCATTGCTTGGTGCCGCGTGGGTACTTTGGATTTGCGTGGCACTTTCAGTGCTCTCAATCGGCGTCATGATCGACCGGGCGTTGTGGATGCGCGGCAAAGACACCGATACCGAGAGATTTTGCAAAGACTTGCGGGCCGCGTACGACCGCGGTGAGATTGAACACTTCGAAAAGAAGTTCGCAAGTGACACCTCGGTTCCGGTGCAGGTGGCACTATGCGGCTTGCAAGAGCGGGATCGTGGCCCCGACGCTGCGGCCGAAGCCATGCAAGGCGAAAAATCCAAATGGCGCAAAACCGGTGAAAAAAATCTGATCATCCTAGGCACGCTCGGCAACAACGTGCCGTTTATCGGCTTGTTCGGTACCGTGCTCGGCATCATCAAGGCCTTCGATGACCTCAAATCGAAATCGGCCGAAGCCGAAGCACTGGTCATGGGCAGCATTGCCGAAGCGCTGGTGGCAACTGCGGTTGGGTTGTTAGTTGCGATTCCCGCGGTTATCGCATTTAACTATTTTTCGCGTCGCCTCAAAGTGGTGCTGGCTAGCGCCGACGAGTGTGCGCACACGGTCATGGCCCTCATCTACGGCACGCGCGATGCCCGCGCCAGCGCTGCAAAGGACGCATAAATGGCGGGCAGCAATTATCAAGACGAAGATGCGATCACCGGCATTAACGTAACGCCGTTTGTCGATATCGTGTTGGTGCTGCTGGTGGTGTTCATGGTCACCGCCAAACTCATCGTAGCGCGCGGCGTACAAATTGATAAACCGAAGGCTGCGTCGGGCGGCGAAGTCACTAGTCAGCTGCGAATTTCGGTGGACAAATCTGGCGCACTATTTGTGAACGGCACCGCTGTGACCGATGACGCCAGTGGCATCACCATGATCCAAGCGATTGCCAAAACCGCGCCAAAAGCGATCATTGCCGGCGACCGTGCCACAGCGTATGCTGGCGTGATGCGTGCAATTGACCTTGCTTGGCGGGCCGGCGTCACCGCCATCGCCCTCGAAAACGAACGGCCGCCGGCTGGTACGAAATAAGCCGCGATGCGCAAGGACTCGCCATTGTTGCTGGCTATCATCGGCACCGTTGCGATTCACACGTTGTTATATATCGGGGCTGACGCGATTGATGTGCTATCCCCGCCCCAGCCCCCTGAGCTAGCGCCGCAACTTGAGCTATTTGAGATTGTAATGCCGCCACCGCCGCCATTACCTGAAACGCCGCCGCCACCGGCCGCGCAGCCTGAGCCCCCGCCGGTAGCAGCTCCGGAACCGGTGCGTCCAGCCGTCACGCGGCCAACGCGCCCAGCAACTATCCCCGCGCCCGCAACACCGCCCCTGAGCGAAAACTCGACGCCACCAACGGATCTGCCGCCTGATGCCACCGGCGGCGGCGCGCCAGTGTATGCCATGGCCGATCTGGGCCCAGCCGCACGCGGGGTCGCCGTAGCGAGCGGCACGCCGCCAACTGGAAAAACCGGACGTGGTGGAGCCGGTGACGGCACCGGCACCGGGACGGGAACCGGCGATGGCGCTGGTGCAGCGCCTCTTGCGGTGTCGATCGCGGCAATCAAAACCCGCGCCATGCCGAAGGGTGACTATTCGTATTTTGACGAATATCCCGACGAGGCCAAGCGACTTGGTATTGCCGGGCAAATCAAAGTGCGATTGTTAGTAAGCGCCGAAGGCGCCGTGGTTAAACGCACGTTGCTGCAAGGCTTGGGGCATGGGCTTGATGAACTCGCGCTTAAAAAAGCCGCAACCATGCAGTTTACGCCGGCGCGCGACGCCAACGATCGTGCGGTTGCCTCGGTGGTGGTGTGGACCTTCAATATGCAATTGCAGTAACTCACCTAGGGCCGTGCCTTCAGCCTTGGTTTCTGACACGGAGTTCGGACCACCAAGCTAACGCGTAGGTTATTTGGCCACACCCTAAGGACTTGTGCATAAATTACTGACCCTTCTTTGTGCCGATCCATCGTGACTGGCCGCGTTGCTCGTCAGTCACATACCGCCGGGTATGCTCCTTCCTCGCGCCTTGCCATTCACGTGGCTCGACCCAAATATTGGGTCAGTAATTCATTTACAAGTCCTAAGGCTGCGATCACCCGGAGTATCGGCAGCTTGAGGCTTTCGCTCGCTTGCGTAATGCGCTTATCATGCAGACATGCCATTTCCGAGGGGAACCGGCGCTGCTGCAGCGCTTTGCTCATTGTTACTGCTTGCACCTGCCCTGGCCCATGCGGGCGATCCGCCGTTTGATCCTGCGATCGACGTGCAACTCTACGACTACGCGGTCGGCCCAAAAACATTTTTCACGGTAGCGGATGCCGACGTCGCTGCGAAAAAACAGCTCAGCGTTGACATGTTCATCACGTTTCTCACTAATCCGTTTACCGTGTACAACGTCGCGCCTGGCGAAGATATGATCACCGGCGCGCGCACCCAAGTTGTCAAATCGGTACTTGCGGGCCAACTGTCGGGCGCCTACGGCCTTAGCGACAAGCTGCAATTGGGTGTCATGTTGCCCATGGTATTTGCGATGGCTGGCGACGGGGTGGATCCCAAAACCGCGATGCCAGCGGCAAGCGACTTGCGGGTTGCCGGGCTCGGGGATTTAGCCGCCGAACTGAAGTATCGCTTGCTGCGAAAAAATGACTGGCGGGTTGCGGCCATCGGCGCGGTGACGTTGCCTTCGAGTTTCGGCAGCGGCGGATCGCAATTTATCGGCGATGATTTGCCATCGCTGCGCGGTCGTTTGGCAGCGCAATTTTTACGGGGCAAGTTCTCGGCCGGCACCAACGTTGGCGTCATCTTTCGCAAACCTCGCGAAATTTACGCCAGCGAAATTGGCCAACAGCTGACGTGGAGCGGCGCCGCAGCGTTTCGGGTCACCGACCGCTTCGCGTTGGTCGGAGAAATCTTTGGCCGCACGGGATTATTCAAATTCGACCTCGATCGCTCGCCCATGGAAGCAGGCGGCGGCCTGCGAGTTCAAGCGACTAATTCGTTAGCGGTGGTTGCCGGCGGCGGTGCCGGGCTGGTCAAAGGGATTGGTTCACCTGATGTACGCGCATTTTTCTCGGTTGGCTATGCCCCTGATATTCGCGACACCGACGGTGACGGCGTGCCCAATGGCCGCGATCAATGTCCTTTGGTCACCGAAGACCCCGATGGGTTCAATGATCGCGATGGCTGCCCCGATGACGACAATGACGGGGATCGCCGCGCCGACGGCGTCGACCAATGCCCGAACAAAGCCGAAGACATTGACGGCTTTGATGATGATGATGGCTGCCCGGAGCTCGACAATGACGGCGACGCCATTGCTGATCTCGAAGACAAATGCCCGATGGACAAAGAAGACGGCCAGCAGCCGGCGCCCAAGGACGGCTGCCCTGCTGACAAGCGTGACTCGGATGGCGACAATCTTTCCGACAATGTCGATGCTTGCCCAACCGCAGGTGAAGATTTAGACGGGTTTGAAGACGAAGATGGCTGTCCGGAAGCAGACAACGATCGTGATGGAATTCCTGACGCCACCGACGATTGTCCTTTGTGCAGCGAAGACAAAGATGGGTTCGAAGACACCGATGGCTGTCCGGACTTTGACAACGACCGCGATGGAATTCCTGACGCGGCCGACAAATGCCCGAACCAAGCCGAAACGATTAACAGCATCTCCGACGAAGATGGCTGCGCGGATACTGGCGGCGCAAGCCTAGCGTGGCTGGATGGGGACAAGCTGATCGTCGACCGCATACCTTCTTTTGACCGCAATGGCTTATCCAAGGCTGGCCAGCTCATCGTTGATCAAATGGCGTTGGTCATGCTGGGCAACGCTGACGTGACGAATTGGCTCGTTGCCTTTGCTAACCCTGGCAAAAATGTTGCGACCGAAGCGGCGCACATCAAGGCGCGATTGGTTGCCAAAGGCGTTCCGGCAGACCGCATCGAAATGCTGAGCGCGGTGGGCGCGTCACGGCTCGGCGGTATCGTCCGCGAACGGGCCGAAGCCGACGCCCCCAAGTCTTGCCCTGTGCAAGAACAAGTGAAACCGCGGGCCGCGCCATCTGCGGTTGCGCCGACGCCAGCCGTGCCAGCACCAGCCGTGCCAGCACCAGCCATGGCGCCGGCACCAGCCGTGGCGCCACCAGCCGTGGCCCCAGCACCAGCCGTGGCCCCAGCACCAGCCGTGGCGCCACCAGCCTCCACCGTAAAACCGGCAGCGCCTAGCACTGGCACGGTGCCTGTCAAGCCAGCGTCGCGTTGAACCGATACTTGCCGGCGCCACACCCACTATGCTGAATGGGTAACCGCAGCCGGCCAGCTCACGCTGACATCACGGCGACGTGCGCACGCCTTTTACTACCGAAGGCGTTTTACCCACTAAAATTTCAAGCGCTTCGATCGGGCCTTGATAATTGCGAGCTAACCCGACGTCAATGCGCCACACGGTATCGTTGCACGCCGACGAAATGCCAGTGGGTTGCACCGTATGCCCGAGCACCATTCGGGTCACACCAAGTTTGTGCAACACCGCAGCGGCAGCGGTACAATCCACCTCGGCACCGGCCAGCGCACGGGTCCAGACCGGGCCGTCTTGAGCAGTTAACACGGTCGGCACGTCGCCCGCACCTTGTCCATCAAGCCAACACCTTGCGTCGCGATTGGCCGACTCGAGCTGTGTCACCCACGGCCCCAGAACGCCTGCATGTGAGTACACCGTGTCGTCGACGATCATTACGACATTATGCGCACCAAACACTTTTGCGTACGGGCCACCCGGCGACAACGCAGCCACCCGCGCACGGACACGCTGCGGTATTTCGGCGAACTTGAGGCTTTTCGTATCGAGTCCGGCTACATCCTCAAAATCGGTAAAGCCACCTGGCGTAACATATCGAAAATCACCGGCCGCGTTCATCAACTCGTGATTGCCTACTAAGCTGATAAATCGTCCACCGGCTTGCGCAGCCTGAAGTTCCAGCGACTCAAACCAATCTATCGCCGCCTGCTCCGTATCCCCACGGTCGAGAATATCGCCGGTTTGCACAACCACCGTCGTGCCGCCAATCCAGCGGCCTTGGCGGTCAACCACTTTCGCGGCAACCAGCGCATCGCGCGCGGCATCAATATCGCCGTGGACGTCACCGACGGCGATCACTCGACCCGCACTGGTTGCGCGCAACGGGAGCTCAGGCAACGTGCAGGTGCCCGCGTTAGGACCAAGCGCATTGCCGCCACTCGCCGCTGGCGTGGACTGCTGGTCGTCGGCGACCTTGGCCACGCGACTGGCCGACCCAGGTACCGGCGCTGTCACACGCGGGGTGTTGGCTTCACTCGTCGAAGATCGACCACACGCAGCATGCACGCCGAGCATTGCGCCGAGCAGCGCGCTGGTCACCCGAGGTCTACGCAATGGCCACCACCACCACCGTAATATTATCGTCACCGCCGCGCGCATTGGCCAAATCAACCAAGCGACCGGGCAACGCGTCGGGCGCAACCTGCGCCATAATCTGGCCCAGCTCGTCGTTTTCGATGTAGTTGCTTAAGCCATCACTGCACAACAACAGCACATCACCTGCAAGCAACGGCACCGAAGCTAAATCCACGTCGGTATATCGCTCAAACCCAATCGACTTGGTAATGACATGACGGAACCGCGATTTTTCCGCTTCATCCAGGGTAATCGCACCCAATCGCAGCTGTTCGGCGATCCACGTGTGATCCTCGGTCAGTTGCTCGATAGTTGCAGCGCGATACCGATAAAGCCGTGAGTCGCCAGCGTGCAAGATATGGCCAACCATGCCAATCGGCGCGTCCACAGCTTCGCAAAGCACCGCAGTTAGCGTAGTGCCCATGCCGTGCAGCGCTTCCGAATCTTGCGCCGCATCGTGAATCTCACGACTTGCATCACGCACCGCATGCCGCAGCAACGCCAACTTCGGTGAAAAACCGACCATTGCCGGTTGGGTTGCACGCCGAACGTCGTCGGAAAAATCCGTTGCGTCGGCAACGGCCATGGGTGCCGTGAAACGGCGGCCATCGCTGGCTGGAGGGTTGCCAGCAGGAGTGGCCGCGGCGGCTTGGACAATTTCGCGACGCAACGCTTCAACGGCCAAGCGACTCGCGGTTTCGCCGCCCTGGTGGCCGCCCATGCCATCGGCGACCGCAAACAAGCCGTGCCCTACCTCCACCAGAAAGCTATCCTCGTTGCGCGCACGCCGACGCCCGGGATCTGTTTTGGACCAAGCCTGCAACTTCATCGCGATTATCCTACGTAGTCCGATGCACGCTCAGAAACGGTGCCATCTTCACAACGCATCAGCCGACCTTTACCTTCCGCCTTACTGACGAGACTCACCGGCCGCGACCAAACTTTCGCCACGTTGCGCAACGTCTGTTTTGATTGCTCAACGTCTAGATCCGCACCCTCATGGACATGCCGCAGCAACAATTCGCCGCGATTGTCCAGATTGCCATCATCGACCACAATCAACGGCTGCCCTCGATTGGTCAGCATTTTAAGCATCTGGTCTTTCACTTTCTTGAACTCGCGGCTCATGATTTCCCAATTGCCACTGCGCTCTTGAAAACCGAATGCGTAAAACTTTTGGTCGATACAAAACTCCAAGGTAAAAAACTCATCAATGAAGGTGACGTCATTGTAGAGCCGCCGTACTTCAAAGATTTTTTTCTGACCCAAGCCAAGTTTTTTGTCCCACGCGCGTTTTTGGTCCATGGAATCGCATTCATTCCACTCTTTGCCAAACTGACCACGATTCCAACGCTCTTCGATATTACGGAACAGTTCAACGCCCAGTTTGTAGGGATTCAGGCGTCCGGGCGAGGTTGCCAACACCCCGGCGCAGGCGTCGGCGTAGTCGATGACTTCGGATGAATCCAAGGCCTTTTCCGTCATGATTTTAGAGTGCCAATACGTGGCCCAACCTTCATTCATGATTTTGGTCATCGCTTGCGGCGCAAAATAATACGCTTCATCGCGCACGATTTCGAGAACATCGCGCTGCCACGGCTGCAGCGGCGCATGTTGAATCAAGAACAGCAAGACATCGCGCGCGGGCTGTTCGGGAAACTTTTTGCTAGCCTTGGCTTTGTCATCGTCGCGTTTTTTACGTTGCGCTTCCACGAACTCCGGTGGGTTGATGTACTTGTCCATGTACTGCTTGGCGCGCAACCGAGGCACACCATCGTGTGGCCCTTGGGCTTCGCGTTCGGCAGCCGCAACTTTGGGATCACGCTGCCGCACGATAAACGGCGACATCGGATCGATGAGATTTTCGAGCGACAGGCAGACGTCGATAAAGTTTTCAACTTCTTCTTGACCGACACGCGCCATATGACGACGCACACTCGCCGCATGGTTTGCCATGCCATCGATCATCTTGCGATTGGTCTTCGAAAAGAAATAGTTGTGCTTAAAAAAATCGACGTGGGCACAGACATGCGCCATCACGATTTTCTGATCGACGAGCGAATTGCCCTCCAGTAAATAGGCGTAAGCCGGATTGGTGTTGATCACCATCTCGTAGATTTTTGACAGCCCCCACTCGTAGCTCTTCGACAGTTGTTCGTAGTCCATCCCGAAACGCCAATGGGGATAACGCGTCGGGAAGCCACCATAGGCCGCGACTTCGTTCATGGTCTTGTAATCGAGCACTTCATACAAGATTGTAAAAAAGTCTAGCCCAAAGTTGCGGGCATGGCCCTCAATGGTGTTTTGCATATCGCGCAAGTAATCAGGAAAATGACGCAAGGACATGGTGGTCTACCTACTTACCCTTGCCCAAGAACTCCTTGATGGAGTCCATAATGGCGTCTTTGCTTTTTATTTCAGACGTGACTACGCGTTCGTCATCGTCAAAATGGGTGACTAAGTCTTTGATGAACTGGCCCGAACCATACGGAGACTCAACTTGGCCATACCCAAACAGATTCACGTGTGGCAGCAAATCTTTTTTCAAGATCTCAACACAGGTGTGCGTGTCATCAACCGACCAATTATCGCCGTCAGAAAAATGGAAAGGATAAATATTCCACTGCGACGACGGATACTCGTCTTCGATCATCTTGGCGCATAATTTGTACGCACTGGAAATCATCGTACCGCCCGACTCGCGCGTCCGAAAGAAAGTATCGCGGTCGACTTCTTTGGCCATCGCATCATGAATGATGTAGCGACTTTCGATGCCGTGATATTGGGAGCGCAGCCAGGTATCGATCCAAAAGCTCTCGATGCGCACGATCTCTTTTTGCTCATCACCCATCGAGCCCGAGACGTCCATCATGTAAATGATTACCGCATTCGATTGCGGCAACGGCACCGAGCGCCACGAACGGTAGCGTTTGTCTTCGCGAATCGGCACCACCACCGGATTCTTGGGGTCATACGAATTCATCGAAATCTGCCGTCGCATGGCCTGCCGAAACGTTCGACGGAAATGCCGCAGACTCTCGGGCCCGGTATTGCGAATACCCGAGTATTTATCTTTAAACGCAACGATCTTTTCGGTGCCTTTAGGTTGAATCCGCGGCAGCGCCAGTTCTTCGCCCATGATCTCGGCAAGCTCTTGCAGTGTGACTTCCACATCGGTCATGTGCTCGCCCGGTCGATCGCTGGCTTCGCCTTTACCAGGCTGATCACCTGGTTCGCCTTGGCCCACCGCCTCGCCGACGTTGCCTTTTCCCTGGCCAACACCACCCTGCTGTTTGTCACCGAACTTGAACCGCGGAATATCAACATGCGGTAGCGGTATCGAAACTTTGTCGTTACCTTTTTTGGCAATCATCTCGCCCTGCGAAATGTATTGCCGCAAATGCTGCTTGATCTTGCCGCGAATAATTTGCCGAAACCGGCCGTGGTCAAGGTCGATTTTTTGACTCATGCGATCACATCCGCGGTTTCGCCACGTTCGTTGATAAAGCACAGTCGCCCACCCTGCCGCTTCGTGCGCTGAACCATTTCAAGCAGCCCCAGCGCGCGCGACAACACGCCCACATGATCTTCAGTACCAAGCTCAACGCACAGCCGCGCTAACAATTCAGCGAGGGTGCGGTTGATCTCAATCGGAATCGGTGCGCCCACCGGCGACAGCCCGGTGCCGAGGCCCGTGCCCAACATCATATCGTGTGCGTCAACCGCCGTCGCATCATCGGACGCTTGCAACCCAGGTGGCACCTGGCTCGACGAATGGGGATTGATGGTGTGATCGTCTTTCATGGCGAGACCCCAGTGCTAGCTCTTGACGTCACCGCGGGCAAAAATCGAAGCGACGAAATTTAGCACATCGGTTGCCGACACATCGTCGTAACCAAAGTTCTTGATCAAGCGTTGCTTGACGACATCGATTTTGGCTTGGGTGTCACGGTCGACGACGCTTGAAACCAGCGAGGTAAGTTTGATGGAATCTTTTTGATCTTCAAACAACTTTGCTTCGAGTGCTTTATGCAACCGCTCGTTGGTTTTGTAATCAAACGTGCGGCCTTCAATCGCCAACGCACCGATGTAGTTCATGATCTCCCGACGGAAATCATCTTTGCGGCTCTCGGGAATATCGATTTTGTCTTCAACCGAGCGCATCAGCCGTTCATCGGCTTCTTCATCTTGGCCGGTGTAAGGGTTTTTGACTTTTTCTTTTTGCGTAAAGGCTTTGATGTTGTCGATGTAGTTACCGCACAACTTCGCGATAAGATCTTCATCGGCCGAAATGGCGCGCTGCACTTCGTTCTTGACGATGTCTTCGTATTCTTGTTTCACGATCGACAACATATCGCTGTAACGCTTGCGTTGTTCCTCGTTGGAGATCAACGAGTGGTGCCGCAGGCCACTTTCGAGTTCATTCATCACCATGAACGGATTAATTGCACCATCGGCTTTGTCCGAGACCAACGCATTGGCAATCTTGTCTTGGATGTAGCGCGGCGAAATACCATCAAGGCCTTCGCGCACCGCTTCTTTGCGCAATTCTTTGATGTTGTCCTGCGTAAAGCCGGGCAACGTCTTACCGTCGTACAACTTGGCTTTTTGCAGCGCCGACAAGTTGTGTTTTTTCGGCTCTTCGAGGCGGGTCAACACCGCCCACAACGCAGCAACGTACAGCGTGTGTGGCGCGACGTGTTTACCGACGCGCTCCGACGAAAAGTCTTTGACGTAGATGCGAACTTCTTCGCTCACTTTGGTGATGTACGGAATGTCGACTTTGATCGTGCGATCGCGCAACGCTTCCATGAACTCGTTATTCAACAGCTTCTTATATTCAGCTTCGTTGGTGTGACCAATAATCACCTCATCAATGTCGGTCTGCGCGAACTTCTTCGGTTTGATCTTGCGCTCTTGCGTTGCACCCAACAAGTCGTACAAAAAGGCGACATCGAGTTTGAGAATTTCGACGAATTCAATGATGCCTCGGTTGGCAACGTTGAATTCACCGTCGAAGTTAAACGCGCGCGGATCGGAATCAGACCCGAATGTTGCGATTTTGCGATAATTGATATCGCCGGTTAGCTCGGTGGAGTCTTGGTTCTTTTCATCTTTGGGTTGGAATGTGCCGATGCCAACGCGATCCTGCTCGGACAACACCATGCGACGGACCCGAACGTGCGTCATAACTTTTTCAAAGTTACCGCCGTAATGTTTCATCAGTTCTTTAAAAATTAATCGACACGCTGGATTGACGTCGCCGTCGATCTTCACCTTAAAAGAATCGGTCGACAGCTTGAGGCTTTCGAGCGCTGCGCCACGCCACTCGCGTGGAATCAACCGCAACGGTTCATCGTGCATCGGCGACGGGAACGTCTCCGACCCACCGGCAAGTTCCGACAACGTGCCCGGCAGGTTCCACGTGTACGTGTACATCGCGCCGGCGGCCGACTTCGAATACAGTTCAATGCCGCGCTTGAGCAAACGCGCAATCGTAGATTTGGCCGAACCAACCGGGCCGTGCAAAAGAATAATGCGCTTCTCGGTACCGTAGCCTTGGGCTGCGCTCTTGAGCACATTGACCAGACGCATGAGCGGCACATCCAAGCCGAAAACCGCATCGCGGCCACCATTGGCATCGTCGCTAAAAAACTTGTAGCGGGTCAGCCGCTTTTTGTTATCGATGTAGTCTTCGCTGCCGTGCGACAGCACCATGTCATACAAGCGCTGGTACGCATTGCGAGTTACGTGTGGCTGCTTGCGAACAATTTCGAGGTAGTCCTCGAAACTTCCTTCCCAAGCTAACTCTTTATACGTCGTGTAATTTTGCAGTTCCGCAATTTGGCCAACCAACGTCATGGCGCAAAGGCTACCATACTCCCCGCCGACGCAACGTTGTGCGGCAACGATTTCCAGCCCGTCGCGTCGCGGTATTTCGACGCTGTCGAGCCACGCACCTGTGCTGGGAACCGACCTGCGATCCCGTCGCAGCTCAGCGGGTGCTACCCCTTGGCACCATTCACCAATTCCGAGATCATGTATGCGAACTTTGAGCTATTTGCCGCGGATGTACCTGTCGACCGCGCGTTCGTGTTCTTCAATGGTCTTGGAAAAAGCGTGATTGCGCGCGTCTTTGGCAACAAAGAAAAAGTAGTCTGAGCCATCTGGCCGCATC
>JAGPDK010000303.1 GCA_018057605.1 Kofleriaceae bacterium
AGTGTTTGGCGCAGCCCAAAACACAGTTGTTGAATGCAAACGCTGAATCAATGGTAGCGGTGAGCTCATCCGCACCTTCGCGCGGTGAGCCTTCGGGCCAGGAGAATGTTGCAGTGGGCGATGTAAACTCAGTGGCGGCTGGTGACCATGCAAGTTCTCCAGGTATCAACTTATTCATCTGTTCGGGCGAGAACAGGCGTTTGACTCCAAACATGACGCGGTAGAAAGGTTGACCATTGACATGGTATTCCTGGGCTGAAGAAATCGACTCCGCAACTTGGGAAAATACACGGTCAAACTCATCGATACCGGTAGTTGTTTGCTTGGCTTGCCAAGCGGTACCAATCTGAACATTGTTGGAGTCTAAGAAATAAAGGGTATAGCTCGGCTTCGGAAATCCATAAAGCACCAATGGTTCTGCCGCAACGGCGCGGCGGTAGCGATCGAAGTAGCGGTCAAGGGTCGCTTGGGCCACGAGGAATTCAGGCGAAGCCTCCGCTGCAAAAAGCTGCGCTCTTTCGCAAATGAAACCTCCAGCGTACGTGCTGCCAACGTCATGGACATCACACTCAGGTCGGTTGTCGCCGATACTTAAACATCCGCTTGCAAGCACAGCGGCCGTTGCCGCGACGGTGGCAAACACTAAAGCAATGCCAAAGCTTGATTGAAGCTTGCCGTTGTTCACGGCATACCTGCGCCGCGTATCGACCATGAAACCCCGATACGTTCAAATGTGTCAGACGCTGAACACGATGCAAGCGTCGCTCCGTTCTTGATGCGTACCGCGATGGTATAGGTTTTATCGCTGACACACGGTCCCATTTCTAACATCTCAAGTTCACTCGTGACGGTGTTTGATGTTACCGATTTTTCGCAGCCTTCGAAAATGGTTCCATTTCTGGTGACGACTAAATCAAGATCGTTTATGAGGGTGGAATTCCCGCCACTGTTGATTGCGCAGGTTTGCCAAGCTAGTGCGACGCGGACACGCGCGCCTGCCGGCACGGTTGGAGTTGCAACAACGATCTGTCGGCAGTTGGTGCCACATGATACGAAGCTAGCGTTGGAAAGATTGGCTGTGTAGTACTGGTTGTTGTCTAGAATAGTTTTGGTTCGTGCGAGGTTTAGTTGACCGGCACCGTCGACGGCGTCGCCGGGCTGCGCTGACCAAATTCTTGATTTACCAACCGCGCCATCATTATTTGCGTCTTGCGTGGATGCCATCAAGACAGCTTTATTCACCATTGGAAACGCGAGCGCACTGAATGCACCTTCGTAAAGATGGGCCTGCAGTGCGGCCGAGAGTACGGCCGGTGCGGAAAAGCTTGTGCCTCGCAATTGTGTAATGGTTGGGGGATTGTTCAGGTATGAACTATTGACCAAGTTATTGGTTCCAACTGAAGTTGTTATTTTAGGTAAATGCAAACCGCTAGTAGTAGCAGTGTGGTTTCCGGGGCCAAGTAAGTGTGGTCGTTCCAGGGTTGGATCCAGCAGCGTGTTACCGCCGCTGCTGGTAGCTGCAATCCGGTGCGTTGTTAGGTCATTGTAGGTTTGGTAGTCATACATGCCTACGCAAAGACCATTCTTTAGACTGGTACAGGCAACCGCAGTGCTGTTGCTGTCGTTTCCCGAGGACATGGTAATGAATGTGCCATACGCGCGCGCCGCCCAATTGAAGCTCGTAACATCGCCTGAACTACTGCGGTTAACGTACAAGGCAGGAACTGCACTTCCGCCAGGCTGAACTAGAAAATTCAATTGGGCTACATGAACGATAGGATAATCATTTGCGATGCGCAATTTTATGTTAGGCGCACCCGCCGCGTTCAATGAAGTTCCAGTAGGCACATTGACGCTAGGGTCCGGGTTTTGAAGCTCAACCGTGTTGTAAGCGTAACTGCCAAACATCCCGATCGATGCAGCTACATTGCTAAGATGTTCTTGCACGCAAATCTTGGCAGAACTACCGGGAACGGCGGCCGCACAAAAATGCCCATTAGCAACGCCTACAATGCCAGCTACACTGCATTGTGCGTCAGTCGTACATGGCGTCGGTTGGGTAGAGTAGACAATCGCATCGGATACAAGCGACGTAGAAAATCTGCTGTTGTTTCGCGCAACACCTCCGACCTTGCCCACTGAAACTGCCCCTGCTTCAGTCTCAAACAAACCAACCACAAAGCCAAGGCCATCACACGGTAGCGCGCCGCACACGCCACCTGTTAGCTGCTGAGCGTTCATCGAATAGTGGCCAGCATGATCTGACATTAGCTGTGATGGTTGCAGCGTATGTTTTTCAATAGCGGCGACATTTGCACCATTAAGAAATTCCGATGCGAGCAACCCAGCAGGCACCCGCGCAATAATGCTCGGCATGCCATCAGGGTCGGCAGAAACTTCAATGCGGTTACTTTGCAGAAACCCGCGAAGCGCAGCTTTTTGCGCTCGAATCCGTACGGCCTGCGCTCTTGCATGTGCGCTGGACCATCGTTCAAATTCTTCGGTTGAAACTTTTTGGTCAGTGCCGTCGTAGGGTAACTCGGGCTGCGGCACGTCGATGGCCGCGATGATTTCGACTTCTACCAATTCGTCATCAGGTAGGCTGTTGCGAAGCGCCGCCAATTCAGGCGACAACTTGCCAAAGCGTGCGATGCGCGCAGCTTGTTCGCGACGCCAGAATTCTTCGGTGGGCGTTCGAGCACCGTCTTCGTCCACCACAAATGCGATAGATGATTCACCGTCATCGATCACCACTTGTGTTGCCGTTTGGCCTAAGCCAGGTGCGGCGTACGTTGCCACTGATCGCAAGTTCATTACTTGCTCATTCGGTAACAAAGCTCGTTTCGCCTTCGCGCGCGCAGCGCTTGGTGTCACGGTTTGAGGAACACGAGTTATCTCGGACGTTCCATAAGTTGAACTCGCCTGATTACAGGCCACGAGCCACAAGCCACAAAAAGCAAATGCTTCATCAATCCCACCTCATTCGCGAGTCTCCGCCTGGCAGCGGTAAAAGTCAATCGGGTGAATTTGTAGAGGGCATGTGCCAGCGGAAAACCGCGCGCTGTTGAACGTTGTCCAGTTTTCGATGCGAGCGCGCGAATCACGCGAATGTTGCCAAACTCGTATCGCAAAATCTCCGCAGGGGTAGTTGCACCGAACCACCAAACTACAGCATCAGACGGCAATTTGCCGATTGAATTCCTGGTTATCCCAAAACAGATATTCTTCATCCATGACGCCATTTTTCCAGTGCGCAACGGTGACCAGCTGGATTTTGTAGGCTTTGCCGGTCGCTGGGATGACATTGGGTGGGCCAAACCGCATGGCCCGGGTGAAGGTGCCGGTCATGGTGCTGGTCACCGAGGTCCATTCACCGTCGGCAAGCTTTATCGTGTGGGTCGCGATGCGGGTGTCAGGCACCCAGATGAACATGGCCATCAGATCTTCCATGTGTTGGTGCAGGCTCTTGGTGATATGGCCATCGGGCCAGTGCACGTTCAGCCGCTTACGCCACACTGAGCGGCAATGCCACAGCTCGTGGCATACGGCTTAGACGGCGCGCGCTCCGTAGCCACTAGCAGCGCCAGGAAACATGCGCAGCAGCCACGGTGCCGGCTGGGGGCGCAGTCTAGGAGTTTGATGTTGTGGCCCGCGCATTGCACTAGGTTTGCGAATATGGGCACAACTTCCACATCTGCATTGGATACGGCGCCTGCGCGACGCCATCGCATCCTGTTGTGTTTAGACGGCACCGCGTCGTCCGAAACTTGTATTCCCTATGGTGTTGCCCTCGCTCAGATCTACGGCAGCCACATTGTTTTGGTCCATGTGATGCAACCCTACGCACCACGATACGTTGGTGCGTATGCCAGTGATCCGTTGAGCTGGGAAATTTCGCGCCAGCAAATCCACCACTATTTGGAAAACCTGCGATCCACCATCGCCCAGGCTAGCGGTGCATCGGTCGAACTACGCATCGAACAAGGCTCGGCTGCGGCGCGCATTGTGGCGCTAGCGCGTGAACTTGATGCTGACGTAACAGTAATTGGTCCACCGGCCGCTAATCATGGCCGCACGTTCGACCAGGTGCTCGCTTCGCTTGGGCGTTCGGTGTTGGTCGCGCGGAGCGCTGCGCAACCCGATGCCGCGCATATGCTGCGGCAGATTCTGGTTCCGCTCGACGGATCGTCGCGCGCCGAAAGCATTATTCCAGCGGTTGCGCGGATGGCAAGCTGCAACAACTCGGAGGTGGTGCTCACGCACGTGGTACAAGCACCGCAAGTTACCGCACCCCTGTATGACGTGCTCGATATGGCGCTTGCACAACGCCTTGCGACGCGTGTCGAAAGCGCGGCCCAGACGTACCTGGATGCAATTGCACAACGCTTGCGCAACGATGGCGTGAATGCGCGCACCGTGGTGGTGCGTCATGACGATCCGCGGCAACACCTGCTTGAACTTTCGCAGGCCATGCGAGCGGACCTCCTGGTGTTGTCGGCGCATGGTGCCACCTGTAACAGTGCGCAGCCGCTAGGCAGCATGCCGGCGTATTTGCTCAAGCATGCACCTGCGGCGATTTTGGTGCTGCAAGATCTGCCAGCAGCGGTGCCGGCACCGGTTGAGCAACCACAGCCTACGTCGTTGCAGCGTGCGCAGCCTGCATTGGTCTTAGTTTGAACCCAACGGCTGTCAACGAAAACCCCGCGACTCAAACACCACTAAGCACAGCCGATATCGATGCCTGGGCCAACGCCCAGCGCGATGTTGTGCGTGCCACCGGGTACTTTCCAGTCGCGTTCGATGTGCCGATTGCGCGCCGCTTGGCCCAAGTCCACACCACTTGGCGCGGCAAAGGCGCAGCCACCGGCAGTGCTGCAGCGAACAGCACGCGTAGCGAACCGCAGCGCATCGCTGGCGAGTGGTTTTTTGACAACTACTATCTGCTGCGACGCGTCGCGCGCCAAATCACCGAGGAGTTGCCGCCGGGTTTCCGCAGTCGGCTGCCACAGCTTGCGACCGGTTCGGCTAAAGGACGTGCTCGTATTGGCGTACTAGCTGAGCAGTTTGTTGCCGCCAGCGAGTTGCGGATCGATGTCGGACAGCTGCGTCAATTCATCGACAGCTATCAAGCCACCACCGCGCTCACCATCGCCGAAATGTGGGCACTGCCGACGATGTTGCGCGCTGCGGCGCTGCAACAATTGCTCGGATTTCTCGCCGTGCTTTTGCCATCGCGTGAAAGTGGCTCGGTCAAAGCAGCCGTTGCTGTGATTCAAACGCTGACACCCGATGCTGGGGTAGAGCGGTGCGTGCGAGCGCTGCGTGTGCTCGATGAAATTGACTGGAAAGTTTTTTTTGAACATACCAATCGCGTCGATGCCATGCTGCGGACCGATCCGTCGCAGGTCTATGCGCAGATGGATTTTGCGACTTGCGATGCTTATCGCAAAATTGTCGAAACCCTGGCGTGGGCAACGCGCGTGTCCGAGCCGGACGTCGCCGCCGGTGCCATTGCGCTTGCCGCCGAAAATGCCGGGGATCCTCGTCGAGGTTCGCTTGGTTACTATTTGGTCGCTGAAGGCCGACCGCTGTTGGAACAGCGCATTGGCTATCATGCCGTTGGAATGGAGCGGGTGCGTCGCTTCGTTGTCGGTTGGCCGCTAGTGTCGTACTTTGTACCGCTCATGGTGCTGACCATGGTGCCTGTCGCCGTGGTGATGTTGTATCTCGCGGCGGCAGCGTCGCTTGCGGTCGGCGTAGTCGGCGGCCTGCTTGCGATCGTGCCGTCGTCAGCCTTGGCGGTCGCGATGATGCACATCTTCTTTGCACGCTTGTTGCCGCCAGCCGTGCTGCCCAAGTTGGACTTCAGCAAAGGCTTGCCGGCTGATGCCCGGACGCTGGTGGTAATTCCGACGTTGCTCGGGCGCAGCAGTGATGTTGCGGCAATGATTCGGCAAATCGAATTACACTATCTATCGAACCCTGATCCACAACTGCAGTTTGCGCTGTTAACCGATGATCTCGACGCCAAGGTGCAGGTTGCTCCGCAAAATACCGCGTTGCTCGATGAACTTGAAAGTCAAATCACGGCGCTCAATGCAAAACACGGCAGCGACGGCCGTGGGCCATTTCATTTGCTGCATCGCGAGTTGCGTTGGAACCAAAACGAGCAGCGCTTCATGGGTTGGGAGCGCAAACGCGGCAAGCTGGATGAACTAAATCATTGGCTGCGCGGCAGTGCGCAAACAAGTTTCTGTCGACACGTTGGCGATCGCAACGGCCTTGCGGATGTGCGTTTTATCATCACCCTCGATAGTGATACGGAGCTGCCGGTCGGCAGCGCGCTACGGCTGGTTGGGCTGCTGGCACACCCGCTCAATCGCGCGGTTTTCGACGAGGTCACGGGCCGTGTGATTGCAGGTTACACGATTGTGCAGCCGCGCATCGAAACCTCGCCTTCCCACGCGCGCACTTCGTTGTTTGCCAAAGTATTTGCCGGTGATGTTGGGTTTGATATTTACACCAACGCCTGCTCGGAATTTTATCAAGATGTTTTTGGCGCTGGTATTTACTGTGGCAAAGGCATCTATGACGTTGATGCATTTATGCGCAGCGTCGACGGCCGCGTGCCGGAAAATGCGTTGGTTAGTCATGACCTGTTTGAAGGCATCCACGGTCGCACAGCGCTAGCCACCGACATTGTGTTGTTTGAAAATTTCCCTGAAAGCTACGCCACGTTCGCGATGCGGATGCACCGTTGGATTCGTGGCGATTGGCAATTGTTCCCTTGGATTTTTTCCAACGTACCGGCGGTGACTGGCTCGGCCAATAGTTCTAAACAACGCACGGTGTTGGCGATGATCGATCGCTGGAAGATTATCGACAATCTGCGCCGAAGCTTATCCGGTGCTTCGTCGATTGCAGTTTTGGTCTTGGGATGGATGGTGCTACCGGGTAATGCTGTGTTGTGGACCGCGGCCTGGTTGTTGCTGCTCATTAGTCCAACGTTGCCATCGCTGGTAGGCCGGCGCATGCGTGGCCGAAATCTCGGGCGGGCTGCGTTGGCAATTGTGTTTGTCGTCTACGAAGCGGTGATTACCCTCGATGCCATTGCGCGGGTGGCGGTGCGT
>JAGPDK010000304.1 GCA_018057605.1 Kofleriaceae bacterium
TGGACCGAACATCGACCAAGCCGCCCTGGCCGCGACCGTAGCGCGCGCCATACCCACTTGGCACCAGCTCCATCGATTCGATCATGGTGCTTGGGATAAACGAGGCCAGTCCGCCGAAGTGATACAGCACCGGTACTTCAATACCGTCGAGAAAAACGTTGGTATCGCGCGGTGCGAAGCCGCGCAGGACCAACCCGCCTAAGCCAAACGGCACGCGCGAAACCCCCGGCAAACTCTGCAATGCTTTGAGTGCGTCATTGCCGGAGCCGGGCAGGGTTCGCACTACGTCGCCACCAACATCGTAACTCTGGGCCGGTGCAGCAATTTCGCGCTTGGCGGTAATCCTGATCAGTTCGGCACCGGTGCCAAGTTCGCCGTCGCTAACTAGCTTGAGGCGCACCCTGCCGGGCCGGAGCCGGGTCACGAGTGGTTCGTAGCCATCGGCCACTACGACGACGTCGAGCCAGCCATTGGCCAGGTCGTCAATGGAAAATTGGCCGCTGTCATCGCTCGCCGTTTCGGCGCTACCGACCGCGACCAAGGCACCGATCACTGCCTCGCCGGTTTTGCTATCGACTACGTCACCCCAGATCCTGGAACCTTGGGCAGCGCGCGGGGGCGTTGACACGATGGCGTCTCCCTCAGGGACCGCTTGTGCACTGGCCAACGGCCGCGCCGCGACCAACCCAATCAACAGCAATCCCGCAGTTCGGTAGGTCGCTTGCCTTCGGTAGATCGACCACATTGGCCATTTCGACGTCTGGCCAAAAGCTCAGGTTACAAAGCCGACGTTAAAAATTAGCTCGCCGAGCCGCGCTTTTGGGGGTTGATTTCGGCGGTTTGTGGCTGGGCTCAATACTGCAATTCGACACCGGCAATCGCGGTAAGTGGCATCCCTGGCGTGAAATGGATGTCTTCGCGCTCGTCGGCGCCAGGCGCGACGCGTGATACGTCGGCAAATTGCGCTTCACGCCACGACGTGTTGAGCAAGTTGTTGAGCGTCACGGTCAGCAGTACATTGCGATGCACGCGTTTGCCGGCGACCAGATCGAGTAGGGCCCAGCCCTCGGCAATCAACGAGCCGTCGTCGTTGGCCGGGCGATCGCCAATCCCGCGCAGGCGCAATGAAACGTAGTCAGATTTGCGATGCACCGCGATACCCGCGCCACCGAGCAAGCGCGGCGCGAGCACCAACGTAGAAGGTGAACCTGGTGCTGCCACCAAACTCGCGCGCCCCACGGCGATGTTGGCATCAAGCGATAGCCATGGGGTTGGCTCAAACGTCATGTCAAAATCGACACCATACCGGCGCGACGGATCCGACGGCTCGGTGCCGCCGTTATCGCCGCTCCACACCAATTCTGATTGTAGGTACAAATACCAAACATCGAGTGAGGTTTTTATTCGTTTGTCAGGGGAAAATCGCAAGCCAACCTCACCGCCGATGCCTCGAGCAAGTGCACCCTGACCATTTGATGCCACCGCACCACGCGCATCGTTGGAGTGAAAACCGTAACCACCGTTGAGATAGATGGCCAGCGCATCGGTGGGGCGAACAATCGCCGACAGCTTAGGGCTCAGCAGCGCGCGTTGGGCTGTCCCGCCCGTGGTCTCCGGACTCAGGTTGGTTTCGGGATCAAGATCGTCGACATTCCACACAAATTGTTCGGCGCGTAATCCAGCGATGACTTGCAACCAGTTGGTTACGCTGACGTCCTCCTCAACAAATAGTGAAAAATTGCGAATGCGACTGTCCGTCGAGTTGCACGGATTTTGGTTGGTAAAACAGTCATTCAAGCGCCGCCGTGCCGCACTGTGATACAGCGAGGTCGCAACGTTGTCGGCGCGAAACTGAACGCCAGCGTTGAGCGTGCCGGCGATGGCGTGGTCGCCTACGTGGACATGATGGTTGCGCGTGTAGTTGCCCTTGAGGCCATAGGTTACGCGTTCGTCATTTTGCTCGATTTGATCGCCATTGACTTGGTCACGTGCAAACAGCGTGAAATTGGAAAAAAGTCGCAACTGATAATCGACTGCATACATTTGCAGCGACCAGCGACCAGTGTCGCGTTCGCCCACGGCGTAGGTCGCGCCGAGGCTGGAGCGTGAGGTGGTGCCGCCTTCGGTTGGATCAATTGCGCCGAATGCATCAAGCCGGCCGGCCGCAACTTCGGCTGAGGGAATTTGTCCCGATTGATTCCAGCGCGACGCATAGGCGTTGGCGTCGAGCGACAACGTGCCGGCGCCGACCTCCGCTTGCCACTTGGCCAACAGCTTGCCACGGCGAAACTGTTGCGGATTGATGAACGGGCCGTCGGCATAGCCAAGTTCCGCCGCAATCAAGGCTTTGCCTTTGCCGACCTCGGGGCTAACCAACGACACCAACCGATATTGTGGATTTTTAAATTGCACCGGGCCAGCCAACTGGGTGCCAAGCTGGGCGATAAACTTTGGTTTTTCGACGGTGGCCAACGTGGTCATTTCGATCGCACCGGCCGTGTAAAAATCGCCGTAACGCGCAGCATACGGACCTTTGTGGACGCGCAGTTGACTCACGGTTTCGGGAATGACCCAGTTGGTATCGGCATAGCCTTGGCCGTGGCCGTGCGAGGTCAGATTGACCGGCACACCGTCGACAAACAGCGCGACATCGGCGCCGTGGTCGGCATCAAAGCCGCGCAGAAAATATTGATCTGACTTGCCGCCGCCAGCGTGTTGCGCGACCACCATGCCAGGCACTTGCCGCAAAATGTCGGAGGGCTGCACCCGTGGCCGTCGCACCAAATCTTCCATATCAAAGAAAATCGACGATGCCGATTCGGCTGGTGCGCGACCGACGACTTCGATCACTTCGATCACTTCGCTCACGGTCGGCGGCGCTGGGTTTGCAGCCGCGCCATCGGGTGGCACAATCGGCGGCTTTGCGGTTTGCGCGGGCAGCTTAACGGGTTTAGGGGTGTGCGCTGATGCAGCGCCAGGTCCGACAGCGGTGAGCGCTGCCAAAAAAACGACGACATGGGTAAACTGAAACATAGACGTCCTGGAGAAAAACAAAACCAACGCAACATAGCGAGCGCGAGTAGCCACGCCGAGGTGCATGCACCGCGTCGCGAACCCAGGCTCAAATGTGCGCAATTACGACGAGGAATATCGTCGCGCTACGAGTGCAGGTTGGTTTTGGTTGGCGGCCCACGCGCACTCGGTGCCAGTGCATCCAATGCGCATAGCGTGGTGGAGGTCCGCAACGCTAGTTCAACATCCTGGAGGACGCAGCGAATCGGAATCGGCACCATGGCTGGCGCGGCCGCAATCGCGGTGGCGCGGTGGGCTAAGCCCGTGGCCACGTGGTTACTGCCATTGCGATGCGGCGCTTGCAACGTTGCATGGTGGTGCAGCTGTTCAGGCGCGTGAGCTTGCACGCGCGATCGAGTTGTTACGGGGTCGTGATACTCACCGTCGCGATGCCAGTGCGGCGTCAGCTCGACGCTTGCGCCAAATCGTACCGTGACAATGGTCCCGGTAGCGGCATGTTTGTGGCCGGCAGCGTCGTGGTGCCACAGATGTAAATTTGGCAGCAGCTCCAATCCGAGCAACCACGCCAGCATAGCGAGATACGCAGCCCACGCCCGCAGCCGCCGATGTGGTGTGCTCCAAGCCGCAGGGCCACGTGCGCTCATCAAAGCAGCGCGCCGCAGCGTCGGCATATGACGGTCAGCGCGAATTATTTACCTTTCCACACCGGCGGTCGTTTTTGCAAAAAGGCACTGATGCCTTCGGCGGCATCTGCAAGCGCCAGCACGCGGCCAAGTTCGCGTTCCAGATAAAGCAGCTGCGGCTCAAATTCCATGTCTTGCGAGTCGTAGAAAGCGCGCAGGCCCAGCGCCATCGCGGCCGGGCTACGGCTGGCAATTTTACTGGCGAGTTCCATGGTGGTCTGCTGCAGTTCGCGCGACGGCACGACGCGGTTCACCAGCCCGCACGCGAGCGCCTCGGCGGCGGTCATTTTGGCCCCGGTCAGCATCATTTCCAGGGTCTTTTTGCGGCCAACGCTGCGCGTGATTTCCGCGGTAATCATCATGGGCCACAGCCCAACCGCGATTTCGGTGGTGCCAAACACGGCATCGTCGGCCGCCACCACCAGATCGCAGGCCACCATCAGGCCCAGCCCGCCCGCGAGTGCGGGCCCTGGTACCATGGCGATAATGGGCTTGCCCAGCTTGTGCATCGTGGTGAGCAGCTCGACTAAGCTCGCCGGCGCGATTGGGTTGGTTGCGTCGGTGCTGGCGTTGCTCATTAGTGACAAGTCGCCGCCGGCTGAAAACACCTGGCCGGCGCCAGTCAGAATGACCACTCGTGCGGATGCATCGGCTTTGATTGCAGCAAACGCATGAATCAGTTCGCCACAGACCTGCGGACTGATAGGGTTCTTTTTGTCGGGACGATTGAGGGTAATCGTCCCGATCGGCCCCGCGCTCCAGGGTTCGCTGGCGCACTCCAGGTTTGGCCCTGCACTGGTCACCAGAATCGTTTGATACAGGCTCATGCCGATCATGTAGCATGACCGCCGCATTGGTTGACAGGCAACGCTGGCCTGCCTACCCTCGGGGGATGAGACGTCGGTCCCCTGCGGTAGCATGTTTTGGCGCGTTGGCTGCGTTCACCGGTGCGCCCGTGGTGGCGCACGCTGACTCCAATGATTTGGTGTTGTCGCGGCTCACCACGCGCATGACTGATGGCAATGGCACGGTCACTTCGGTGGTGCCACAAAATCTTGAATTTCGCTCATTAGCGTCACAACTGGGCGTGGTGTTAGCACCGCAGTTGCTTGCACCGGCTGACACCCTAGGCTTTGGCGGGTTTCATTTTGCCTTGGTCGGTTCCACGACCACCGTCGATGCCAACGCCAGTTACTGGCGTGCGCTTGCGGGCAGTGCAGATCCAAGCGGTGCCGGCGGTACGAGCCACGGGCCCAGCCGGATGTCGACGGTTGGTTTTTTTGCAAGCAAAGGCATGTGGTTTCCGCTGCCATCGTTCGAACTTGGCGGCGGCGCGGTGCATCTGATCGATTCGTCGACGTGGGCCGCGCAGTTCTCGGCAAAATTCGCGATTCACGAGGGCTTTCACGATCTACCACTGCCCAGCATCGCCGTGCGGGGCGCGGTGTCGCGCATGATGAATCAGCGCCAGCTGGATCTGACTGTGCCGTCGGCCGACGTGGTGTTGTCGAAGCACATTGGCGTTGCCGGGACGTGGAGCATTGATCCATTCGCGGGTTGGAACCTCCTGATGATTGTGCCGCGCTCCGAGGTAATCGACGCGACGCCGGGCATCGATCCACTGCAAAATCCCGACGATAGTGCGATGAGCTTCGTCTTCAAAGACCAAGCCTTGATTCTGCGGCATCGGTTTTCGGCCGGCGCAAAGGTGAAATTCGGAGTCGTAGCGCTAACGCTTGAAGCCCAATATGCACTGGCCGGCAGCTCCGTCGATGATCGCGCGGGCACAACGGCGTTGTGCGCCATCGGCTCGACGACCACGAACTGCGATGCCAAAGATGGCGCGGCGTCCCAGCTCAGTTTTGCCGCTTCGGCTGCGCTTGATTTTTAGCGTGCTTGTACGCTGCCGGCCGCTGCCGCGCGAGATGCGCGCAGCCGCCAGCGCATCACGGCTTTAACCAGCTCGACAACAACAATTGGCGTCACGCAGCCGGCCAAGACTAGGCCCCAATCTGCAACGTTGAGCATTTCGGTGTGTAGGACATCTCGCAACAACGGCACGTACACAGCGGCGAGCTGCAGCATCACGCATACAATCGTGGCGGCCCAAAGCCAGCGATTGGCGAATAGCCGAGCGGTGAACATCGAGCGTGTCTGCGAACGCGCATTGAATGCATGCAAGGTCTGCGCGAGCGCCAGCACCATGAAAGCGATCGTGACCGCGTGACGCAGCCCGGGCCCGTGCGTACCGTACCAGCGCATTGCGATGAAGAACGGCGCCAGCGTGCACGCACTGAGTAATAGGCCTTGCCAAACAATCAACCAGGCAAAGCGCCGCGTCATGATCGGCTGTTTCGGATCGCGTGGCGGCCGCTTCATGACATCGGGTGCCGACGGTTCCAGCGCAAGCGCCAACGCTGGGAAGATATCGGTGACGAGGTTAAGCCAGAGGATCTGCAGCACCCCAAGTGGCAGTGGCCAACCGAGGATGATCGCTACAAACACCGTCAGAATCTCGGCGAAGTTGCATGAAAACAAGTAGTGAATGAACCGCTGGATGTTATTGACGATGATGCGGCCTTGTTCAACTGCGCTCACGATCGTTGCAAAGTTGTCGTCGGTAATCACCATGGCGGCGGCGGCTTTCGCGACCTCGGTACCGCGAATGCCCATGGCGATACCGATGTCGGCTTTGCGCAAGGCCGGCGCGTCGTTGACGCCATCGCCGGTCATCGCAACGACGTGACCGAGTTGTTGTAATGCATCGACGATTTGCAGTTTTTGCTCAGGCGACACGCGGGCAAACACGGCGGTGTCGCGCACAACCTGCTGCCAGCCCGCTGCCGATAGGTTGGTGAGTTCGCGTGCGTGCACGGTGCGTAACGGTTTGCCTTGGGGGGCGACGTTGAGGCCAAGTTGCCGCGCGATTTCCGCTGCGGTGGCCTGCTGATCGCCCGTGATCATGACCGCACGGATTCCCGCACCGCGGCAGATGTCGATGGTGCTGCGGGCTTCGTCGCGCAGCGGGTCACTCATGGCAACAAGTCCGACAAAGGTCAGCTCGCCACTCCAATCCTGTTCATTGTAGTTCGGCGGCAGCGCTCGATACCCGAGGCCAAGCACGCGTAATGCCGCGGCAGCCAACGCCTCGTTGGCGCTCAGGATGTCCTCCCGAGCTTGGGTTGACAACGGGGTCGAGCCATTGGCGCCGAGTACAGCCACGCTTGCGTTAAGCACCTCCGCGGGCGAACCCTTGACGTAGGCTACGTCGTGGCCATCGGGCGTGCGGTGCACGGTGGTCATGCGTTTGGTCACACTACTAAATGGAATTTCGGCGGTGCGTGGGAACTCGCGTTGCAGGCTGGCGTGGTCGAGGCCCGCTTTGTCGGCTGCAACGATCA
>JAGPDK010000305.1 GCA_018057605.1 Kofleriaceae bacterium
CGTTCAGATCAGCGGCCAGCCGGTCGCGAATCTCGTGGCCTCCACCAGCGGCACGTGCAAGCTGACGAAGTCGGCGCTGCGCAGGAAGGCTTGTTTACGGCTAGCCAACACGGACGCATCGAGTACGGTGGTCAATTGTTGCGTGCCGACGGCGGTGATGAGCGTTGCTGTGATGTCAAATGCTGGAATTTTGCCAGCGTCGAAGGCATCGACGAATTGATACGGTGACACTGAAAACTCACCATCATCATTCACTGTGCCAAACACCCGTACCCCGCGGAATTCCAGCATGGCGGTGCGGGCGGCAATCGGACGGCTACCACATTCGCGTTGACCTTTGAAGCGCGGGCGCTTCTCGGTCGCGCCCGGAATTTCAACCTCGCCGTTGCCGATCCATGGGCCGATCATAAAGGCGCCGCCGGTAGCAAGACCCACCGGGCCGGCATAGCTTAACGGATTGTTGCCTCGGCCATCACTGGTCCAGCTGGTTGCAGTTGCGATTGCCCCGAGCGAACCAACGACGACCCCAACGACGAAGGTCGCAACATTGGGTCGATAGCGGACTTTGGCGCTGTTGTGTTGTTCGACGAATTCTTGGCCATCGCAAAGCAACGGAATTTCAAAGCGCCAGCGGCTTTGTTCGGTGATGGTAATGCGCGGCTGGCCGCCGTGGGCGGTGGTTTGATCAACGACAAACGAAACCGCCCCGGGCCGGGTATCCTCGATGCGGGTGACATTATGGCACGCGGCGAGCAAGGTGGCCGACGTCACCAAACCGACTCGCCATGCGCGCAAACGTTGGGCGCGTGGGTTGCCGTGAAAATGGACCATGGCCCGATGCTACCGTGCCCGACGCGCGTCGCGCTCAGCCAACGACAAAATAACGCGGCTCCGGTAAGCTGCGTTCACGGTGCCTGCCCGGATACCATTGCTGCTCAATCGGCCCGCGCGTGCCAGCGCTGCGTTGGTCATGGCGCATGGCGCTGGCGCTGGCAAAGATCATTGGTTCATGACTGGCATGGCGCAAGCGTTGGCGAATTGCGCTGTTGCTACAGCGCGATTTGATTTCGGCTATGTTCGCGCGGGTCGTAAAATCCCTGACCGCGGACCGGTGTGTGAAGCTGAGGTGCGGGAAGTTTGCGCGGCAGTTCAGCAAACCTGGCCCGACCTTCGATTGTTCGCCGGAGGCAAATCCATGGGCGGACGCATGACCTCGCAAACCCATGCGGCCGAATCGCTGCCCGGCGTGCAGGGCTTGGTGTTCTTGGGATTTCCGTTACACCCAGCCAACAAGCCTAGCATCGCGCGCGCTGCGCATCTGTGCCAGATCACGACGCCGATGCTGTTCCTCCAAGGTGAACGCGATGCGCTTGCTCAACTGCCGCTCTTGCGTGCGCAAATCGCCGCGCTCACCGACGCTACGCTGATCGAAATCGCCGCGGCCGATCATGGTTTTGAAGTGCCCAAACGCGTTGGTAAAAATCGTGAGGCGATGATGGCCGAGCTCGCTGCACACATCGTTACATTCATGGTCTCCGTCGACCATGGCGCGGCTTGATCTTGTCCAATTCCTCACATATCGCGGTCGGCTTCGTCTGGTTGATCTTTGAATCGATAGCCAACGCCGCGCAGGGTTTCAATATACATTCCAGCTTCGCCGATTTTTTCGCGTAACCGTTTGACGTGGGTATCGACCGTGCGGGTGGTCACGTCAGCTTCAATGCCCCAAACATCTGAAAGCAACGCTTCGCGGGTCTGGACTCGGCCTTTGCGCGACATGAACGTGTGCAGCAACCTAAACTCGAGTGCGGTTAAACTCACTTCGGCGTCGTCGATCCAAACTCGATGGGCTTCGCGATCGATGCGCAAGCGGCCGAATCTCGCGGTCTCGGCTTCACTGTCGGTGCGGTGGGCTCGACGGAGCAACGCGCGGATGCGCAAGATGAGTTCGCGCACACTGTAGGGTTTGACAACGTAATCATCCGCGCCAACTTCAAATCCTACGACACGGTCGATTTCTGCACCTTTGGCCGTGCACATGATGACAGGAATTTCCCGGGTTCGTTCTTGTTCCCGCAAGCGGCGACAAATTTCTGTACCCGACAAATCTGGCAACATGAGATCAAGCACAATGAGATCTGGCGAAGGTTCGGCGAGCGCAGCTTCCAGCCCAGTTTTGCCGTTAAACGCAACCCGGGTGGTGAAGCCTTCAGATCGAAGATTGTATTCCAACGTGGTGGCTAAGTCGGTCTCGTCTTCGATCACTAGGATTAGTCCGCTCATGCCGACGTGATACCAGATGTTGGTGACAGCAGGGTGACGATGCCGTTCCGGCTCGGTCACACCTGCGGCTTTCGTTCCTGCGGCTATCGTCGAAGTGGCGGCGCTGCGTTGGGTTTGGCCGGGGGTTTGGCCAGGGGTTTGGCCGGGGGGGCGGCCGGCCCAGGTGGCGCCGGGGCTAGTGCTGGTTCGATTGCTGCGCCTGCGCCTGCTGTCGAACCTGATCCTGCGCCTGCGCCTGCGGCTGCGTTGGGCCGAACCGTTGGCGCATTCGGTGTTGCAACCGCTGAGGTCGGTGCGCTCACGGTCGCTGCTGTCGCCGGCATACGCGGTGCATTTAGGGTCGGTGCCGGGAGTGCCGAGGTAATCGGCGGCGTTCGCATCGGCACCCAAACCACCGCGCCAGCTACATCATGCACCACCAGCACTGGACGATCCGTGAAGGCGCCTTCCAGCTGACCGCGGTAAAGATTGTGAGGGCCTTTGCCCAATGGTGCCGTTGGCGCAGCCGCCAACCCGCCATCGATACTTTGGCGATCTGCCTCCGGTTCGTCGTCGCCACTCTCGTCTTGGCCGTCTTCGGCCGCGTCATCGGGCAACGCCGGCGCCAATTGCGTCGGCGGTTCGGCCGGTGTTTCCGTCGATACTGGAGGTAGGCTGTTGCTTGGCAGTGGGGCGTTGCCGCTGCCGCCTTTGCCTTTAGTTGCTACAGTTTTTTTGGCTTTGTCTTTACCTTTGCCTTTGGTGGTGGCTTTGGCCCTGCTACTGCCTTTGGTTGGCTTGGTGCTAGGGGCCGGTTCATTGCCAAACATCAACTGCCAATGACCGTCGGGTGCAGCCGCGCCGGCAACAAAACCTTTCCAACATTTGTATTGGCCGCCGAGCGTGCGCATCAAGCATGCACTGGTGCCGTCTTGGACCAAAATCCACATGCCATCGTGCGACCAGCTCAACGGGATGCCAGCTTTGATGCCCTTGCGGCGAGCGGCAATGCCATCGAGTGCAAATCCAAATAGCACGTGCCCATGCGGCGGATTTTCGAAGAAGCCAACGGCGCGCGAACCGTCGGGACTAATCGATAAATGATGGCTAGGTGCGTCGGCTGCGACTTTGATGATCTGTTTCGGTTTGGCCAGCGGCGCACGCCAGATGCCGTTTTTATCAGCCCAAATCAAGTCTAGGCTGCTGCCTTCCATGGCCAACCGTGCTCCTTGGGTGGGTACTTCACGCGTGGTGATCACACCGTCGGCCAATCGAATAATCGCGGTGCCACGTTTGGCGCCGGCGCACACCACGTAGTTGGCTTGTGGGGCAAGCTCGGCAGTACCGGCCCCGCACGCTAGCGGCCGGAAATTCGGTTGGCTAGCATCAAGTGCGAGCCAGTACCATTTGCTACCAATTTCGGCGAGCAACACCCGTCCCGCTGCGTCGGTTTTTAGTGCTGCAACATCGGTTGCGACGCGACCTTCGGGCAAGCTCGCAACGACCTGTGCATTGGCTTTGCCGCGCGGGTCGGTTCGCCACAGCGACGTGCCACGGCCAAAAATAATGTAATCGTTTTGCCACGGCTCGCTAGCTACGGCGTCGCGGGACGCCAGCACGGATACGGCCAAGGCGGCTGCCGTGATGCAACTTGCTAGACCGATTGTTCGCATGGGAGTTACTTCGATGTACGAACTAGCGCGACGGCTTCGTTGGCGTGTGTGGTCAGACTGGTGACGTACCGCCCTTGGCCAGGAATCTCGAATAGCGACACCGGCCCAAAACGCGGGAAGTGCACATCAAGGATTTTGCCGCCGCTGCTGAGCGGTTGCGCGTCTTTTTCAAACATCGGTTTCGACAGCGGTTTGCCATCGACGAACACTTCGGACAAAAATTCAAGTGGTGCAATAAACCCTCCGCCATCGCGGTGTAACCGGTCGCGTTGGCTCCCGGTTAAGCCGTCGGAGCTGCGCACCACGGCGTCCCAATCGCGTTTGCCTAGCGCAGCCGCGACTTCAAGATCGAATCGTTCGGCCGGAAAAACCAACACCACATTGCCTGCAATTTCGCGCACGGTTAGCGGCGGACCCTTGGGTTCAACGCGCGGGGCAGCGACAGGTGCCGGCGCTGCGGCGGCGCCATTGGCCGCGGCGGCACCATTGCTGATCGTTGTGGCCGGGCGTTTGCTCGATGGGGCGCCTGGAATCATAGAAAAGCGTTTCCAGGCGGCGAGGGCGTCTTCGAGGAGTAACGAGTTTTTCGGCAACCACATGCCGTCTTCATCAAGCACATCGACAATAATTAGCTCGCCGCGCTGCTCTAGGTTGATGCCAGGCACGTCCGTGATGCTGGCTAAGATGTCGGCGTCATCAAGCTCTTCGAGGCGCTTGTCATATGACATCACCTTGGTTTCAAATTCCTTTTGCGACAGTTGTGACCCGCGGCGTTTGCCGTCGATATCGACTTGCGGATCTAAGATCCAGGGGAGCAGGGCAATCGCGCGCAAATCTCGGGCGCTGCGCGCAACCATGACACCGTCGCCCCAGCTGCCTAACATGGATAGCCGACCGAGCCGAATTGGCAAGCGCTCGCAAATGCCAATCAAGGCTTCCTTGGCAGGGCGTAAATCGAGCGGGACGACTGTGTTGATATCGGGGTTTTCGCCGCGCAGCGGTGCGCCGGTTTCATCGAGCAACATCAAGCGGCGTTCGCCACGACGACGAAACGGCATCGACGGCGACAGCTCCATCTCGGCACGCGGATCGAGCATGTCCGGATCAAGGACTTTCCACTTGCTAACTTGCTCCGTGCCGCCGAGCCCGGTGAGCAGCGTAGCTTGATCGAGCGCCGCTTCATTTCTAAAGATGAGATCCGTGACCAGGCTGTCCATTTGAAGCATGCCGGTGTTTTACTACGAAATAGTGATTTCGCCGACTCTGCGAAGGAGCAGTTTTTATGTGGGTTCCTGTTCGCACCTCGAGCCGGCCTTGGTGACGGTCCCTTTGCGTGAGCCGTCGCTACACGTAGCCGCTACGTTGTCGCAAGAACCATTCTAGTCCCAGCAGCAGGACCATGAGGAGCATCACGCCGGGCCGATTCCAAAGTTCCACATCAGCGCGCCGGTCAACGCGCACCACCCGTGGTGTGTCGAACCGCAGATCACGCGGCAGGTTTGTTACCGCACCTAAGGCCGTGCCATTGGTCACGCTCGAAATCATCTGCAACGTGTCGGCATCGCCTTGCGGTGCATCAAGTTCCTTGCCGGTTTCACGCAGCAAGAAAATATCGTTGGCTTCAACTTCGCGACCGTCAACTGTCGCGGTGCCAACGACCCGATAGATGCCGGCTTCGAGGTCGGTGTATTGTTGAATCGCGGTGCCATCGGCACTCACGGTCAACACGGTGTCCTTAATCGGCACGGCCGACGTAGGCGATGCCCCGCGCCGCAAGCTCAGCTTCACGGTGCCAGCTGGCAGCGGCTGATAGTCGCGGCCAAGCAAGCGAACATTAACTTGTACGGGGGCGCCACGCTCGTACTCGACGGCATCGGTGTCGACGCGCAGGTTGCGCAAGTCCGGGTCTTGGATCAACCAGCGGATCGAATTTTCCCAGAACTTAGTGTAGTGCCGACCGTCATCGCCGGGTTTTTGCGCTGCCACAAAGCCCCACCGCCACAGGGTATCTGTGGTGACCGCCAATGAGCGGCCTTTGCCATAGTCGGTAACCGCGATTACCGGCAGGGGCTTGTTATCGCGAGTTTTCAGCGTAGGGTGCACCGCCAATACAGTGGCATCGGATTTGGCGCCTGGGACTAGGTTGACGCCTTCGAGCGGCGGCAAATTTTTCCACGCGGCGAGATTGTCGGCAGCGGAAAAACGTAGGGCGGTGAGCGGGTGACCATTGCCTGCTTCGGTGAGCCGTGGTGAAAACCGCTGGATATCGAGGGTGGCGTTGGCATCGTTATACATGTCGGTGAGTTCTAACGGTAACGCTGCCGCCAAGGGCGTACCAAAATATCCGCCCGACGAAAACGAAGTTGCACCGCCTAGCATCACAAGCCCGCCGCCACCTTCAACGTAGCTCCGCAGATTTTCCAAATATTCGCCGATGCCGTACGGCAAATATTCAAAATTCTGCAACACAATGACATCGAAGGAAGGCAGTTGCTCTTCAAACAGTTCGCGAGTCGGGAATGGGATCAACGACATTTCGTCGTTGGGCACCATGGAAATGTCATCTTGAGTTCGCAAGATAAAGAATGAAATCAAATCGACGTTGGGGTTGCTCTTGAGCATTTGCCGGAGCGCTTTTTCGTCCCAGGACGGCTGTCCACTTACTTGTAACACTCGGACTTTGTCGCGAATGACGCGGATCAGAAATGTCGCCACATTGTTGCTTGTGACCGCTTCGCCTGCAAAGGCCGGAACGCTGAGCTGGTACACGTAACGTCCGACGCGCGGTGGCGTGACTTCGAAGCTCACGCGGACGTCGCCGCCGGCAGCGGGCACGTCAATTACTTTTTCGCGCAGGGGTTCACCGTCGGTGGACAGCGTCACCGGGATTTGCCGGAGCGCCCCGTCGGCCGCTATGCCGGCGGTGATGCGAATGTTGGCATCAATTTTTACCACGGTGCGCACAAATGCGAATTCGTCGGCGATAACCTTGGCTACGGCCACGTCGCGCAGGCCAGGGAGGGCGGCCAGCACAGTGTGAACTCGGGTGTCCAAGGCCCGTAAGAAATCACGCGTCGCGCCGGCGGTGGCGTCGTCGTCGAACTGGCCGGTCGCGGCACCATCGCTGAGCAGCACAATGCCAGCCAGATCGTGGCCGTCGTAGCGGCTACGTACGGAG
>JAGPDK010000306.1 GCA_018057605.1 Kofleriaceae bacterium
GTATCGTAGAGCTGCGGCAAGGCTTGGGTGTACACAACTGCCAAGCGCTTTTCCGCACTAGCGCGCAGTGGATAGATTTTCATTTCTAACCGCCCCGCCCCGGCGTACTCCAGCAAACCTGGATCGATGCGGCGATACACCAAATCTTCGTAGACCCGGCGCGCCCGCATCCGATCAGTGACCACAGCCTCGGTCAACGTGCCGTCGACGTACATGGCAAAACGTTGCAGCGCCGCGTCGGCCGGAATCGCAAAACGATACATGCCTTCTTGTTCATACGGTGCAGGATTCAAAAACGTTTGATCCAACGCGACCCGGGCCACACGGTTTTCAACCACGGCGTCGATCCGCAGCTGGGTCATTGGCAGCGGGGTTTCTTGGGTTTGCGAATTTGGCAAACGCGCATACAACGCGCCGTTGCGCACCGCTGGGCGTAAGCCACGCTCGTCGCGGGCCCGTGCCGCTTGGGCCCAGCCAACCAATTGACTCAACCGTGGCGCTGGACCGCGAACGGGCGGCGTGTGCAACTGCGCTTGGCCTTGATCACCGGCGTGCAGCGTGACATTGCCTTGCGCATTGCCCAGCGTCACCACGCCGCGAATAACGGCTGCGAGGGTAGCTTGTGGCGTCGCATCGACGACAAACCGAGTGCCGAGCACCGATATCTGCGCGGCGTCGGAATCCACGGTAAATGGACCGGCGCCGGGTGCAACATCGAACAGGACTTCACCAGCGACTTTGACATGGCGCGGCCCGAGCTCGGTGAGGCTTGCGCCTTCGCGTAGCCACACCATGCTGCCGTCAGCAAACGTGCGTTGTGCACCGGTGGCGGTAGCGCGCAGCGGTGCGTGCTCTGGTGCCGTCGCAACCGAGGCCGGCGGTCGCGCCCCAGCCACATACCAAACCGCAATGGCTGCGGCAGCTGCGGCTGCCACACCGCCAACAATCAACCCGTTGCGCGGGCGCCGCGTGCGCCCGTGTTTTGCTATCAGCGCAGCGCGAATCCGAGCCCGGCCCAGCTCAGAAATCTGCGGCGGTGTACTTGCACCACTGAGCAGACTGGTAACATTTTTTTCCAAAACGTCGTCGGCTTGATCCTCAACATCGGTTGGCACCGAAGGATCAGTTGGTTCGGTAGGAATGTTGCTCATGATGGCACCTCCGCAAAACTTTGAGAAAAAATGGTAAATGCGTCGCGAAAAGCGCGGCGCGCGCGCGCCAGCAAACTTTTTGCGGCGTCTTGTGACAAGCCCAACTCGTCGGCCATGACCGCAAGCGAAATGTCATCCATGTATTTGCGAACCAACACGGTGCGATACTGCGGCGGCAAATTTGCAATCGCCATGTGCACCAAGTCCCGGGTTTCGCTGCGATCCAACACATCACCTGGTAACGGCGTATCGGCCATCGCAGCAAAAACTTGGCCCAAGCTGGTATCGATACGGGCCCAGGTTGCCGCCAATTCGCTGCCGCGCCGGTGCGCGCGCAACTGATCGCGGATCACATTGCGCGACAATGTGGTGAGCCAAGCCGCAACACTGCCTCGGTTACAATCGAAATCGGACACCCGAGCCAAAGCCTGTGAAAACGTTTCTTGCACGATGTCCTCAGCTAGCGCGGCGTCGCGGCCGACTCGATAGAAGACAAAGGCGTAGAGCCCGTCAACGTGGGCATCGAACAGCTGGCCAATGGCCGCCTTATCACCGGCCGCTGCTGCTGCCGCGGTAAACGCCTGTGCTGGCGAGCTGGTGGGCCCCGCTCCGAGCGTTCGCTCGCTCGCTGCATTTTTGGGCCCCGCTCCGAGCGTTTGCTCGCTCGCTCCATTTTTGGGCCCCGCACTGGAGCCAGCGCGCGAACCATCGCTGCGAGGCCCCATCAGGCGCAACAACGCCATCAACGTAAACATAGAGATATCCTACGCGTTTCCATGAAGGTACTTGTCAGTCGGCCCCCCGCAGGTGTCGCGCGATCGAGCGCTTTGTCGCAATTTTGTGCGGTGAAGCAACGATTTCAAGCACATACTGGTCATAGCTCCTATGCGATTACCGCCCATTCTTGCGCTTTCACTGCTTGCCCATGTTGGTGCAACGGTAGCGCTGGGCTTGTGGTTGCCGGACCACTCTGATCACGCGCTTGATCCTGCAACAACCGAGCAATCGCAAGTGCTGACCACGCAACCTGCGGCAACGTATTACGAAGTTACCCTGTTGCCACCCGAGCTCGCGCCACCACCGATCCAACGCTCAGCCTCGGTGCCGGCACCAACAACCACAGGCCGTGCGGCACGCAGCGCGACCACAGCGCCAGCCGCCAACGCCGCCGTGGCGATCACCTCGACGATGCCAACAGCAACCGATACGACCGCACTTTCTAACACCACCGAGCGTGCCGATACCGAGCCGCCGACCGGTGGGGCCGTGCTGTCGATGCGCGCCGGCCCAGGCAAAACGCTGGGTCGCAAACCGCAACTTGTGCTGGGCTCCGATGCACCCGCCACCGAACAACTTGCAGCCGTCACCGCTGACGTGCCGCGCTCGGGCCTGTTGTCGCCGACCATCGGCGGTGGTGCAATTGCCAATCAAGGCGTGTTCACTGCGTACGTACGGCGCGATGGCTCGTTCAAGATCGTCGACAATCCCAATTTTCATATCGAACTAGCCCTGCCGTCACCGCGGTCCTTGGGCCGGGGCATCAGCGACTGGTACGCCAACCCAGACGCAGCCGTGCGGGCCGAAGACAGCGAGCGCGAAAAGGCCAAGCATGATCGCAGCAACAGCGATGATCCCAAACCCGATCGTGGCGGCACTGTGCCGGTTATCAAAGGCGGCTTCGACATCACCGCAGCGCTCATGAAAGGCGATGCCTATCTCGCCAACAAGCGACGATTTCTCGACGCTACGCGGGCCGAGCGCGTGCAAATTGCAGCGCGCTATCAAGAGCAACAACTGCGCGACGCCGGCACCATGATGCGCCAGCGGTTGGCGGAACTGAGCAACCAAGTGGTTGCGCCTAGCATTGCAAAAATGACGTTATTTGAAATGTGGGACGAGTGTGCCGATCGCGGCGAACCGCTGGTGGTCCGGGCCGGTCGCGATGCGCGGCTCGCCGTGCTCGGGTATATCGCCGTGCATTTTCCAGCCGGCAGTGCCAACGCATTTTCCGACGACGAAATTGTCAAATTCAACGCGCGACGCCGCAGCACGGCGGTGTTCGTGCCGTATCCGTAGTCGGTTAAGCCGCAGCGCGTTCGGCTTTGCGCCGCAGCGTCAAGATCGCAACTTCGGCTGCCGTGCCGTCACCGAAACGCCGAGTCACGCCGGAAAATCCGACGCCTGGTGTAACGTAGAGGTTAGTCCGTGGATCAATCGCAAACATGCCGCGTCGGTAGTTGAGCCCAATACGTTTCATGATGCGGTCGGTGACACCAGGCACAAACATTTGGCCGCCGTGGGTGTGGCCCGACAACACCAAGTCACAGCCTCGCGCAGCAAGTGCCGGTGCTAAATCGGGCGAATGACATAACACCACGCGCGTACCGTGCGCGGCACCATGAAAGGCTTCGCGCACATTATGATGCCGGGTAACCGGATCATCGATACCGATCAACGACAGCGGTGCCCCATGAATATCGACCGACGACGACGTGTTTTTCATGACTTCATAACCGCAATGCGCCAACCCCGCCGTCACACCTTGATTCCAGGTGAAGTAGTCGTGGTTGCCTAACACCGCAAACACCCGCCGGGCTTGCAGCCCGGATAATTGATCTGAGATCAAGTCAACTTCGTGGCGGCGCCAGCAAACGTAGTCGCCGGTGAGCGCAACCACGTCGGGCTTGGCTGCATTAGCAGCGGCAATCGCCGCCCGAATATGCGCGCGTGGCGTCAGATTACCAACGTGGATATCGGAAAGATGCGCGATCTTCACGCCATCATGGCGCGGATCAAGATCGGCAACATGAACATCCACATGGGTAACCCGAGGCGGTATCGGCGCTTTTGCCATGGCGAGCACTGTGATGTGCTACCCGGTCGATGGCAATGGTGAATAGGGTTTTGCAGGTGCAAAATCTTTTACGCACGAATCGGCCCCATGCCAACCAATGCCAGGCGACGCCTGCCGTGCGTCGCGGCCTACCATTGCAACGTTGCAGCCACCATCAAGGTTCGGCCTGGCGAGAAAAAACCAGTACGAATCTCGGGTCGCGCATTCAAAATGTCGTCGAAGCGCAACGTGATCTGCGTTGCGTCACGCGATGTATACGCCACCGTGCCATCGAGCAGCGTTGCGCCGGGCACCGTTGCGCCTTGATCTAAACTCTGGCCATAGCTGCGCAGCCGGGTACGCACCGACCACGTCGTTGTCGGATCGAATTCCATCCAGGCTTCGCCGCGATGCCGTGGCAAGCGATCGAGCGCATCACCGTCGACGGTGGCATCACTGGTTGCACGCACTGGCGTATATGCCCCACCGACCCGCACGCGGGGGTAGCGCTGGCGCAGTTGCAAACTTGCCATCAGATCCACTCCGACCACTTGCAAATTTCCAAGATTTTCAAGCTGTCCGGTATCCGGACCGACCCGGGTAGTCCCGGTGGAACGGCGGAGGTACGGCGCAGCTTCAATGCGCAAGCGCCACGGTGTTGCAACCAGCCGGAATTCACCGCTGTTCGCCAACTCAGGGCCAAGCGCAGCATTGCCAATCGAACGGTCATAACGCTCGCGCAGCGTCGGCGTCCGCCCTTTGCGTGCAACCGTTGCAATGAGTTCGAGATGCGCCGTAACTTGCCAACGCGCCACTACTTTGCCTTCTAACCATGGCCCTGCCCCAACGCCAAAGGGCACCGCAACACCGAACGCTGCATCAAGTTTCGTGGTAACGGTCTGGACCTGACCATTGGCTGCAACTTCAAGCACCGTCGCGGCGCCCGCTGTGTGCATGGCTTGGCCATCAACGGCGGCCGCGCGTTCGTGATCGAGCACCGTGGCTAGCGCGGCACGGCGCTGCTTACCAAATGCGCGCGTCACCATGCCTTGCGCACCGACACGCCACGCCGACAGGTTTTCGAGCTGGGCTTGATCGGTGAAGGCTTGGTCGCGAAAATTGCGCGAAATGCGCCGCAGTTGATGCACCCACGCCCGCCCCAGCAGTTGGCCAACCCGAAGATTTTGGTCAACGCTAAGCCCAGCCCGCAGCGTAGTTTCGCGATCGATTAACAGCAGCGAACCAGCGCGGGTTTCACTTGGCGGCGCAAGATATCGCCGGTCATCGGCAAACAGATCGAGCACCAACCGACGAGCAATTCGTCGCGCCACCCGCCCATCGGTACCAGCTTCGTTGGCGTAACCATCACGGTACTCCAGCCGCATTGCCATGGTCGCAGCCCGGCGGCCCTCCGAAATGCTGCGCACCTCGTCGGAGGCAATGGCAGGGAGACTGAAGTCACGCACCCCGGCATTACCGCTGGCCGACAGCCGCACCGCCCACCGTTGCGATAGCATGGCGCGCGCCGAACCAACCAGGGTTGCCGACGGCAAGGTGTCCGCTGCGATCCGCGCCAATACTACCTGGGTGCCGACGGCGTCCCGTGTGTGGACCTCGATGACGCCACCCGGCCCGCCCGGACCATCGATCGGCGACAACGGTGTCGTCGACACGCGGATCTGCACGATATCGGTAATGGGGATCGTCGAGACATCAAAGGTACCGTAGTACGGGTCGCTAACACTCACGCCGTCGACTAACACCCGCACCGAGCCTTTGCGTGCGCCCCGGATGTCAATATTCACGCCGCCACGCCCGACCGCGCGCACCGAAACGTCGGGCAGCAACGCCAGCGCCGACCCAAGATCGGTGGCCCCACGGCGGGCAAGTTCTTCGCCAGTTAAGCGCAACGTGGTGTCGCGATCAAACGGTTTATCCGGCCGTTCATCCCAGACTTCGATTACTTCGGCTTCGCTCATCAAACGGATATCTTCGTCGGATAACGCTGATTCCTCTGGTGCGCTCGGCACGGTCGATGCAACCTGTGGTGACCGCAACGCATCGGCCCTTGCACTTCGACTGTGCAGGCCCAACAGCGTGAGCCCGGCTAACACCGCACGAGTTCGCATCGCAGCATCATACAAGCAATCACAACCACAAAGCGCGACGCGCGGCTATGGATCACACTGCCGCCCGAGACCTGTTTTGATGGTTGCGCCGCGACGGGCAAGCCCGTAGCATTTAGCTGACGTGATTACTCCTGCCGTAGCCGATGCCACCCCGCGCCACGTGCCTTGCCCGCTGTGCGGTGGCTTGATTCATCCGATTGCCAGCCGGTGCAAACACTGCCGTGCGGCGATCGGGGACCATGCCGTGCAGCAACGGAGCGGTGCCACTGTGTTGAAAACCTTGCCTGCGTTAGCTGCAATGCCGCAAAGCCTGAGCCTGCCCAGCTCGGCGGTTACAGTCGGGTTGCCGCTACCCGGTGCGCCGCCCCAACCGTCAACCGCCACTGCGTCCTTCGATTTGGCCCAAGCCGATGATCGACCGTGGTGGCAGCGGTGGCCGATGATCGTCGTGGCCGTGGCCGCGGTCGCCATTGTAGTTGCCATCGTCTTGATGGTTTGGCCACAGCACCAGCGGCGTGGCACCAACGTGGTCGCGCCACCAGCGCCATTCAACATGAACACCAATCCGATGCCGGAAACCCCGCCGACGCTACCGTCGGCACCGTCCGATCCATGGAGCGGCACAGAACCCGCGGTACCCTCACCGACCGATCCCAGCGCACCGGTACCTGGCGTTGATCCTGGTTCGGGCAGTACCGCACAAGATAACAACCCAGCTCTGCCAACACCACCGAACACCATCGATCCCAACGCGCCAGCACCAGCCACAGGCAATAGCGACCGCGATCGGTTCGTGAGTCAACTTGCAACATCCGTTTGCGAGCAAATTGCGGGCTGCACCAACATCGACCCTTCGCTGACCGGCGTGCTGTGCAACGCCGTGGTCACGCTGCTTAACCAAGCCGCGCCGTGGAGCAGCTGCAGTTTTAATGCAAGCAAAGCTGCAACGTGCTTGAAGCGGGTACAAACGCTGTCGTGCGACAGCCAACTCAACA
>JAGPDK010000307.1 GCA_018057605.1 Kofleriaceae bacterium
CCGTTGAAGGCTGCGCCATTGCCGCCATTGCGATCGCCGTTAATGGACGCGCCACCAAGTGCAACTTGGCGCGCGGTCAAGCCGTCGGAGCCCGCTGGTGCATTGGCGGTGGGCGGGGCGGTTGTGGGGCCGCCACCGGCGCCACCGGCGCCACCGTTGGCAAAAACACTGCCGGACATGGTGATGCTCGGCGCTTGCAAAAATACCGCACCGCCAGCGCCGCCGCCGCTGCCTGCGTCGAGCGCGCCACAAAAACCGCCGCCGAGGCCGCCGCCACCGTTGGCTTCGACTACGCCGGAGATCTGTAGGGTCAGCCGCGCGCTAAGTTGCACCGCACCCCCGCCGCCGCCACCTGTGGCCGAAGCGCATCGCGCCGCTGCACCGCCAGCGCCACCGCCGCGCAATCTTGGTACCAGCGGAAATGCATCCGCTGCGCCTGCGCTGCCGGCGAGGGTAGCGCCGCCGTTGCCACCGGCTGCGCCTGTGCTGCCGAAGCCACCGCCGCCGCCACCTGAATTATTGAGGCCGACGGCACTTGTGCCGTCGCCACCGGTGCCTGGATCGGTTGAACCCGGTTTGCCTCCGCCGGGGCCGGGCTCAACACCGCCCGCGCTTGCATTCACCGCACCCATGACGGTGATCTTGTTGGCGACCAGGACGAGCGGATGCGTGCCATATAAATACAGGTTGCCTGTGATGATTAGCTCGTCAAAGTAGGCAATCGCGAGCTCAGGCCCGCCGCCCGCTTGGGCAACGATTTGTAATGTCAGAAAGCCACCCGGATTGGAGGTGTCGATGTTGTGATCGCCAGCGGGGACGGTAAACGACGTGCTTAGTTTGGCAGGTTGAACAACGCCAACATGATCAACCATGAAGATGTTTGAGGCGTCGCTCGTTGGGCCATCGACGCTGGTAGCATCGAATTGCGCGCCATCAGTTGATGTCGATCCGTCAACCGGCGCGGCGCTCTGAAAGGAACATCCCGCTACGGCTAATGAATATCCGATGAATAGCCAACTGCGCATAATCAAGTGCCTGTCTAGCCCGGTCTAATTGTACGCCACGGGCGTAGGTGAAAAAGTGCCAGCGGGCAGTGGTCCGTGAATTACGATGCGCCCAACCGCGCCACCACCACCACCGGAATTGTTGCCATTGCCGCCGGTGCCAGGCGCGCTACCTTGCACCCCGCCGGCGCCACCATTGCGATCCACTTGTGCGTTGGCTGCGACGCCGCCGGCGGCCGCCGTCGTGCTGGCGAAACCATTTTCCCCTGCCGTGCCGAAAAACGGCGACGCCTTTTGTGCAGCAGCGCCACCGCCGCCACCGTTTGCAAACAAACCACTGCCGCCATTCATGGTGAACACTGGAGTTTGAATAAAAACAACGCCGCCGGCACCACCGCCAGCAGCCGAATCGTAGGTGTTGGCGGTAGCGCACAGTTGTCCGGCCGAACCACCACCACCATGCGCGGTTATGACGCCGTTTAGGACGATCCTAACCCGCGCGGTCAGTTGCACGGCGCCACCGCCGGCACCACCGCGTGCAGGATTGTTGTCGCATGCTGAATCACCTCCGGCCGAACCACCGAACAGTGTTGCCATTTGGGCCGTACCGTTGGCCATGCCAGCAGCGCCAGCGGCTGCAGCGCCGGCATCTGCGGTGCCACCTGCTGCGCCGACCGTGCCAAAGCCGCCACCACCGCCTCCGGAATCTGCGCCTGACCCGTCAGGCGCAGAAGTGCCGGTGCCGCCACCACCAAGCCCGCGTGCCGTAAAATTGCTTCCGCCGGCAAATGCAACGATGCCGTTGGCCCCAGCGTTAATGCCGCCGCCACCGTTGACCGTGATGTAGTTGCCAACCAACAGCACGGGTTTGTTGCCGTCGATGTTGAAGCGTGCATTCACGACAAGCGTGTCAAAATAAAGCACGCTGATTGGGCTACCACCCAGTGGTTGCACCGCGGGCACCAGCGCTAAGCTTGAAACATTGGTCACGCTGTTGATAATGACCGAGCCTTGCAGGAGTAAGGGGGCAACCACGCCAAGATGATCGACGACAAAGGCCCCTAGCGGGGCATCGGGGGCGTCGAGCAAGGGCGCATCAAGCCCCGCATCTTGCGGTGGACTGTCAGTGCTATCACGGCCATCGCTTGGGCTATTGTCGGGGCTCGCCGTGAAGCCGCAGCTAACCATGCTACAGCCGAGCAGCCCGAGGCCAAGATGGGTGAGTTTCCGCATGCCATCTTCAGGGTATGCTATTCGCGACGATGCCGAAAGGCTGAATTCATCGTAGGCTGCGCCCGTGCGTCTGCTATTCGTGTGTTTAGGAAATATTTGTCGTTCGCCAACGGCGGAAGGCGTCATGGCGGCGTTGATCACCAATGCTGGGTTGAGCGCAACCATATCAGTCGACAGCGCCGGTACCGGCGCTTGGCATGTAGGTGAATTGGCCGATCCGCGGACCCGTGCTGCGGCGCAGCGTCGAGGAATTGCGCTGACGCACCGGGCGCGGCAAGTCACCGTCGAAGATCTGACTGCGTTCGACTACATCGTCGCGATGGATCGCGCCAATCGCGATGGCTTACAACGGTTGGCGCTCGCGGCGGCATGTCAGGCCCGCATTGTGTTGTTACGCAACTATGAACTCAGCGCTAGCGTTGATGCCGAGGTGCCCGACCCATACTGTGGGACCGAGGGTGATTTCGACAATGTGTTGGATATTTGTCAACGGGCTTGCGCTGGGTTGTTGGCGCACCTGCAAGCGCAACTACCGACGCGGTAGCTGGGTGTTTGGGACAGGTTATGCCGCCTTGCACTTTGCGCAAGGGTGGCGCTGGGCTCTTGGTCGAGGCCCGCGTATGCTGCACCGGTATGCATGACGATGTACGTGCGCTTGTTGCCGCTTTAGAAAAACATACCCAGCACGCCATTGTATTGGCTTGCCAACTTACACGGCACGGCGAAACCGCCGATGACCATCAGGTCGTGGTGGAGCGCCTGGCGTACGCAGCTACCGAAACCCGCGCTGCGGTGGCCATGCTGGCGGCGGCCGAGCAAGCGCCTCCGACCGTGGCTGCCGCTGGCGTTGCCATTGCCGAATTAGCCCAGCGTGCCATCGCGAAGCTCGACAGCATTGCTTTCGAACTTGGCCAAGCCGAAGGTTTTGCGTTGGCGTTGGTGCATACCCAAACTATTCGGCAGCATTTGCGCACCGATGCTGTGCAAGCGCTGGGCCGCGCCACGATTGCTACCAACGGCCGAACCGTGTGGCCCCTCGACGAACTGCTTAGCGAGGTGCGCAGCAGCGTGCGGCAATTTGCTGAACGTGAAGTCGCGCCGCATGCCGAGCACATCCATCGCTTCGATGAATTGGTGCCCGAGCGCATCATCACCGAGATGGCTGCGCTTGGGTATTTTGGCTTGGCTATCCCGGAACGTTACGGCGGTCACGAGATGGGCAACCTTGCGATGATCTTAACCACCGAAGAATTATCGCGAGCCTCGTTGGCCGCTGGTGGTTCATTGATCACGCGCCCCGAAATTTTAACCAAAGCGTTGCTGGCCGGTGGCACCGACGCGCAAAAGCAGTTGTGGTTGCCCAAGCTCGCCTCGGGCGAGGTGATGGTTGCGATTTCGGTTACCGAACCCGATGTTGGATCCGATGTGGCGTCGTTGACTTGTCGGGCAACGCCGGTCGAACGCGATGGCGTCGCCGGTTGGTCGATCACCGGCGCAAAAGCGTGGTGTACTTTCGCAGGTCGCGCCGATGTGATCGCGGTGTTGGTGCGCACCGACGCGGATGTCAGCAAAGGTGCGCGTGGCCTCACGTTAATGATGGTAGAAAAGCCGCGCTTTTTGGGACATGAGTTTGAAACGTCGCAACCCGGTGGCGGCACCTTACGAGGCAAAGCTGATCGCACGCCAGGCTATCGCGGCATGCATTCTTTTTCGTTGGCCTTTGAAGATTGGTGGGTGCCAATGCGCAATGTAGTTGGCGAAGCTGGCGGCTTGGGCCGAGGCTTCGTACTGCAAATGGCGGGCTTTGCTGCAGGCCGTTTACAAACTGGCGGCCGCGCCTGTGGCTTGGCCCAAGCGGCGTTAGAAAAAACCGCCGAATACGTGGCTGCGCGACGACAATTCGCCAAACCTATTGCCGAATTTGGGCTCACTCAGTTTCATATCGGCATGATGACCGCGCGTCTTGCCGCAGCGCGCGCCATCACCTACGCTGCTGCGCTGGCCATGGATGGTGACGAACGCAAAGCTGCCCCGTTGGCCGCGCAAGCTAAGCTGTTTGCTTGCGATGTCGCGGTTGAGATCTGTGCACTGGGCCAGTTGCTGCACGGCGGCTGGGGTTATGCCGAAGAGTATGCAATCAGCCGTTACATGGCCGATGCCAGTGTGTTGCCGATCTTTGAAGGCGTTAAACCTGTGTTGGCCCTCAAGGTAATTGGTCGGGCCTTGTTGGCACCGGTGCCGTAGGCGTCGGTCGGCGCTTTTCCGACGACATTCGGCGTTCCGTTTGCCTGCGCTTTTAGCTAAGATGCGCGGATGAGGAAATTGCACCGCAGGTTAGCTGCGGGATTCGTTGTTGCGTTGACATGCCTGATTCCGATGTTGCAAGCGTCGCCGGCGCAGGCTGGTGATCCGCTCAAACCATACGTGGTGTTTATTCTCGACACGTCGGGTTCGATGGCTAACGTAACCAACGCTGGGCCGACAAGTTGCGGCACCGCTGACACCCGGCTCAATCACGCCAAATGCGCGATCAATAAAATTTCCAACAGCTATGGCGATATGGTGTTGGCGTTGGGCCGGTTCAAGCAAACCTCGTCGAGCACATATTCGACCAGCTGCACAGCGAACTGTGCCGTAAGTGGTGCCTGCACCGCCGACGATACGTCGTTTGAATTGTTGACCTCGCTGGTCGACGGCAACAACGCAGGCCCGGCATCGTTTACCGACAACATCTGCACAACCTGTGCAAGTACCGGCGCTGGTTCGCTCGAAGTATATTCCCCGGCTGGTGCAACGCCGCTGGGTGGCTCGCTCCTCGGTGTGCGGCGCTATTGGCAAGGTTTGCAAGCTACCGATAGCAGTGTGATTTGGCCAAGTACGGCACCAGGCTTCTCGCCGATATTTAATGATCCGACCAAGAATGTTTTTCTGACACCAACGCAGCAGTGCCGGCCATACATCACCATTCTCCTTACCGACGGCAACGAAACGTGTTCAGGCAGCGCAACAACCGCGGCGGCGTCGTTGTTATCAACGCCTCTTGGTGGCAAAAATTATCGCATCGTTACCAAACCGATTGGGTTTGGTATCAATCCTGGCGACGCCGACATTGAAGCGATTGCTCACTCTGGCGGTGCACCAAACGTCGCGGGCGTCAATGAAGGATCGTATGCTGCAAACGAAGAAGAGTTGCAGCTAGCCGTGAGCAAGATCATCGCTGACTCGGTGCGCTCCGAGGTTTGCAATAATCTTGACGACGATTGCGATACCCTCATCGACGAAGATTTTCCAAGCAAAGGCGGTGCTTGCAATAACGGGCAGTTGGGTGTGTGCCGTGGCACCGGTGTATTTGGCTGCCGCGCTGACGGCACGGGCACGCAATGCAACATCACCACACCCGGTGCGCCTGCCGGCAGCGAAAGCTGCAATAATCTCGATGACGATTGTGACGGGTTAACCGATGAAGGTGCGTGCGGTACCTGCGGTGATGTCGAAATTTGCAATAATATCGACGACGACTGCGACGGCAACATTGACGAAGCCTTGACTCGACCGTGTGGCAGCGGCGTTGGCGATTGCCGCATAGGTGTTGAAACCTGCACGGCCGGCATGTGGGGCGGTTGCACCGGCGTCAATCCATCCGCAGAAACCTGCGATGGTCGCGACAACGATTGTGACGGCACGCGCGACGGTATTGCCCAAAGCTGCTCAACCTTGCCCGGTGGCGTCAATCCGAATCAGGGCATTTGCCGCCCTGGTATTCGCACCTGCCCGCCGGGCGGGGCCGGGACGTTTGGCGCTTGTTTGGGTGAAGTGCAACCGCGCACCGAGGCATGCAACTTGCTCGACGATGACTGCGATGGGCTAACCGATGAAACCACCGGTGGCGCGCGTTGCAGCACGACGTGTGGCGTTGGCACCACGGTGTGCGTCAACGGTCAACTTACGTGTAACGCCCAGCCGGCGACGACCGATGACACCTGCGATGGCAACGACGACGACTGCGACGGCAATATTGATGAAAACGCGGTTGATATGGGCGCATGTGATGGAGGCGGTACGATCTGTGGCGGCGTATTGGTGTGCCAAGGTGGCCGCTATCAATGCTCGGGCGGCACGCCGGTGCGGCAAGAAACGTGTGATTGCTCCGATAACGATTGTGACAACCAGGTCGACGAAGATCCGAACTGCCCAGCCGGTTCGGCGTGTACCAACTGCCAATGTGCATTTGCTTGTGGCCCCGGTGAGTTCCCGTGTCCGTCCGGCAAAATTTGCCAAAACAATTTTTGCGTCAATGACCTGTGTTTCAACAAAGTGTGTGATCCAACGCCGGCCGGTGAGCGGACCGTATGTCTCGAGGGCGCATGTGTGCCGGCGTGTGGGCAAGTGACCTGTAGCAGCAACGAAGTTTGTGACGCCGGCACCGGTACCTGTGTGCCCGACAACTGCACGACCTTTCCTGATCGTTGCACGGCAACGCAAAACTGCATCGCGGGCGTGTGTGTGAACGATGTTTGTGCTGGTGTCACCTGTCCGACAGGTGAATTTTGTAATGGCGGCCAATGCGTCGGCAGTTGCGCCGGGGTGCAGTGTCCGACCGGCCAATTCTGCGCCCGCGGTGAATGCGTCGCGACGATGTGTCCTGACGGATGTCCACAAGGCACGTTCTGCAATGAAACCAGCGGTCGATGCGATGCGTCGCTGTGTCCTGGTGGCGGCAACTGTGGTCAAGGCCAATTCTGTGATCCGCGCACCGGCGACTGTGCCAACGATCCATGTATTGGCATCACCTTTCCTGACACCGGACAAGTTTGCCGCAGCGGTAGCTGTTACGATCCGAATAAGTTGC
>JAGPDK010000308.1 GCA_018057605.1 Kofleriaceae bacterium
AGCAAATTCGTCGCACTCGCGAAACAACTCACTACGGTCCATCCGGATTTGCAATGTACCGAGATCCCGGGGTGCGGGCATGATCCAACCCTCGAAACACCGACGGTATTAGCGCAATTACTAGCATCAATCGTGTCCAACATTGACCCGCCTCGCGAAGCCTAATTACGCGCTGCGTTGTAGTTTCAGCGAGATTAGGCGGGCCCGCCGGCTTGCGATCGGATGGCAAATGAGTTGCAGTACTCGACCCACAAGATGAGTGTTGTAGTCAAACCCATCGCGTCCCCAACCTGTGCCGGCGTAAGGCCAGCGCGCTCTGCGTCAACGCTGCTGCAATTCTTGCGAGCCCGTGCCCGTGGCACCCGCGCGCCGGGCTCAGCACCGCAGCGCGCCACGATAAGAGCACTCGACAACTCGCTCGACAGCACGCTCGACCAGGCGCTCGGCTACACCGCCGCCCAAACAACCGGCACCACGCTCGATGCCACCAGTCAAAGCCCTGCGGCCATTTCGAAACTCTACTTCACCGCATCCGAAAGCAACGATGCGCGCTATCGAATTTTCATTGCCTCGTCACGCCGGTTGCGGTTGCAAAAATAGCCGCTGGATTTCTTCAGGAATCCGCTGCGGGCGACCACTGTTGCGGTTGATCATGACCCAGGTAGTCGCCGCCTTGATTGCCATATTAACACCCACGACAATCTCGGTGCGGCGCACGCACGACACTGCTTTCATCGATTCAATCCAGGTGCGACCAAGGACGATATCGCCCAGCTTAACCGAGTAGCCGTAGTCAATTTCGTGCCGCTTGACGACGAAGATGCCGCCAAAATCGACATAACGCTGCTGGTCCCAGCCATGCGAAGTTGAATGCGCCATCGCGAGATCTTGCATCCACCGCACGTACACAATATTGGAAACATGGCCAGCGTCGTCAATGTCATCGTGCCGAGGCAGCAGCGGCATCGTAAAGGCCCGAGCGATTGAATTCACGATGCAACGCTATCACGGCTGCGCGGTAGGTTCTCCGCAGCGCTGGCTACCGTCGGTATTGCGGTGCCATCGGCACTTAAGGACTTGTGCATACATTACGGCCCCTTCTTTGTGCCGATCCATCGCGACTGGCCACGGTGCGCGTCAGTCACATCGCGACGGGTATGCGCCTGCCTCGCGCCTTGCCATTCACGTGGCTCGACCCAAATATTGGGTCAATGATTGATTGCGCCGATCGATGACGGTGCCGTGGACCGGAGATTGTGCCAACGCGCGGGCCGCCGCTTAGCCAGCAAAGCCGCCGCCAAGAATCACGGCATGGGGAATCGGAAGCAACGCCATGCCGCTACCCTGTACCCGGACCAGCGTTTCGTTGCAGGTGAGATTAAGGTTTCGAGCCGTTGCCTCGGTAAAAACCGATCTACTAGCTAGAATATGTCGGCCGTTGATGACGTCGTAAGGTCAGATCCAAGTTAACGTTGGGTGTCCGTACACAGGAGCCGTTATGCGAAATACACTCTCTAAGATATTGTTTTCGTTTGTAGTTGTGACCATCGCCGCAGTTGGTGACGTCGGTTTTGCAAATGCCAAACGCATGCCGGTACCACCGAGTGCGCCGGCTGTACCAGCGCCACCACCCCTGCCAACGCCACCGCCACCGCCACCACCAGCTCCGCCTGTGGCACAGCCTGATCGCGGCCCTGGGCGCGGCCCTGGGCGTGGCCCCGGGCGTGGCCATGGTCGCGGACCAAACGGACCGATGGCACCAAACGCTCCAACCCAAGCGCTGCCCGTGCCGTCGCCCGCGCCGGTACCTATGCCGGTGCCACCACCATCTCCACCTCCTCGACCGTTGGCCTATCCAACCGTTGCCCCCCCAGCACCGCAGGCTGAAACCCGTCCAACCAAACGTGGCGCTGTCTGGGTTTCGGGCCGGTGGGCATGGCAACGGGGCCAATGGGTCTGGTCTCCGGGCCGTCACAATAATGTTCGGCCAGGCAAGCGCTGGCAAGATGGCCGTTGGGAACAACGTCAAGATCGCTGGGTCTTCGTCGAAGGCCAATGGATCGATGTACCCAAATTCCCAACGATACCACCGCCTGCACCACAAGCCGAAGCCGTGGCGCCACGAGCTGGGTACATCTGGATCCCTGGCAATTGGGAATGGGTCAACGGCGAGTACGCGTGGAATCCTGGTCATTGGTCGCCGAGCCGTAAGGGTTTTCGCTGGCAAGCCGGCACACATGTTCAACGTGGTAACTCGTGGTTGTGGACCAACGGCAGCTGGGCTGCAGATGTTGTAGTACCGCCTGCGCCGCCGGTGCCACCACCTGTGGTTGTTGTGCCACCACCACCAGTGCCCGTGCGACCACTGCCGTACAATCCTCCCGTGCCACCGCCGGCACCACCGGTGCCGCCGCGGCCGGTCGTTGTGGTGCCGCCGGCACCACCGGTGCCGCCGCGGCCGGTCGTTGTGGTGCCGCCACCGCAACCGGTGGCCCCTCCACCTGCGCCCCGCGCCGAAAATGTGTCACCACGCCCGGGTTACATTTGGGTAGCGGGTAACTACAAATGGGAAAAAGGCGCGTACGGTTGGATGCCGGGCCATTGGGAACGCACGCGTGCGAACTCGCAATGGATCCCAGGAAAATGGGAACTGCGCGGAGGGTTCTACGTTTACATCCAAGGCGGCTGGCAGTAGGTCATTTGTAGCGCAGGGCCAGCCCCGGCCCTGCTTCCGTGAGCAAGCCCGCGAAATTCCCGCCACCGCTCATCACTCGCGCGAATCACCGCACTCGCACGAATCGCAGACCAGCATGACCCGGAAATGGGTAACGCGGTTGCTTCGCTTTTGGCGCCAGCAGGCTTCCGCTTTCACGCTATGAACCGCAGCGTTTGCGGCGGTGGCCCTACCCGTCGCTCGAACTTGCGCTTGGCGCCAAGGCAGCGCAAAGTCGGGCCATGGACAAAGACTTTTTTATGTATGTCCGTTCCGCCACATTGGCGCAATGGTTGGTCGGGGGCGGCCTTGGTTTCCTAGCGTGGTTTTTGGTGCGCTACGTGATCATGGGTTTTTATACGGTGGATCAAAGCGTGCGCGCGGTGGTTACCAGCTTTGGTCGTGCTGAGCGACTGGCCGGCAGCACAGGGAGCAGTCTGCCTCCGGGCGACCGTGAACGATACGCCTATCCGCACGTACGCGTGGTGCCACCGGGCGGCCCCTATTTTCGTTGGCCGTGGCAACAAGTTCACAAAGTTTCGATCGCAACGCGCACCGTCAATATGGCGTGGGATCCACAATATCCGTCGGCGAATCTCAACGGCACCGTGCTTGAAGCGGTGACCAAAGACCAACTTAACGTGGCCTTGACCGGGCAAATTCGCTACCGAGTCTCAGAATCAAATCTGTACGCCTACTTGTTCGGCGTTAAGCGCCCCGAAGCGCACGTCATGGGTTATTTCATTTCGATTCTGCGCGAACGCATCGCCAACTTCGAAGCGCCTTCGACCGCCGACAAAATCGGTATGCTCGGCGACGGAAGTTCGCTCACGCCAGGCGAAGCGCCGCCGACAGCCCTGGCACTGCTCAAAGACGGCGATATTTCGGCGATTGCCGGCGTCTCGATCAACGACTTACGCAAAAACCTGCGCACGCTCAATGACATCATGGATCGCGATTGCGCTTCATCGGTGGAACGCTACGGTGTTCACCTGGATGCATCGCTGATCACGGAAATCGAACCGCCGCACGAAGTTGAATCGGCCCTCGCTGCTATTAACACCGCGCACAACAGCGTGTCGTCAGATATTAGCCTTGCTGCAGCCAGTGCCGATCAACGTATTGTGCAATCGCGGCGCGCGGTTGAAATCGAAACGCTGCGGGCTCAAGCTGAAGTGGAACCGATGCGGGCGTTGGCCAATCAACTCGCGATGCTCAAGCAACATGATCCCAAAGCAATTGAAATCTATTTACGCAACGTGCGGTTAGGGCTTTACGCCAAAGCCGACCGCGTGTTCGTGGAGGGCAAATAATATGTCGCCAGTTATCGCAGTCGCGCTGGTGTCATTTTTTGCATTTTTCCTCATTGTGCCCATGGTGCTGAGCCTACTCAAGCGGGCCGGCTTGTACATTATCGTCGAAGAACGCCAAGCCCAAGTCTTCACCTTGTTTGGGACCGTGGTCGGTACGTTTAATGAGCCCGGCTTGCATTCGTTATGGCCGCAGATGGGCCTTAAAGCATTGTTGGTGCCGTGGGTCGGCAAACGTTACATCCTCGACCTGCGTATCGACCAAACCTACTTGCGTTCGCAGCCGGTGAACTCCGAAGAAGGCGCCCCGATGGGCGTGGGCGTTTGGTACGAAATGTACGTTTCGGATCCCATCGCCTATCTGTTCAAGAATCAAGATCCTCGCGGCTCATTGCAAGCCAACGTCTCAAACGCCAGCGTGCGCAGCTTATCGAACATGAAGTTGTCCAAGCTGCTCGAAGATCGCCACGAACTTTCGCAAACCGTGCGTGAAGAAGTGTCACCACAGTCGAACGACTGGGGCTTTCGCTTGGGTTCCGTGTACATCCGCAAGGTGCATTTTCGCGACGCTGGCATGACGCGGCAAATCGAAGAAAAAGTTACCAACCGCTTGCGCCAAGTCACCTCGGCTATCAAGCAAGACGGCGTCAACCAAGTAAGCGTGATTACCGGCAGTGCCGACCGAACTGCAGCCGTTGAGTTCGCGCGGGCCGGTGCCATCCGGCCAGAAATCGTGGGGGCCGCGCTGCGCCAGATCGCTGCGGACCCGCAGATCGCCGACGCCATGTTCGAAATTTTTGAAGCCAACCGCGTCATCGAAAGCCACGCTAAAATTACCCTGTTACCCAAAGGCATGAGCCAATCGGTGATGGCGCATCAAGTCGCTGCACGCGCCGATCGCTAACCAGCAGCGCTTTCACTAGCCGTCGAAGCGGCTGGTCAGTTTTGACATCGCTGCCAAGACTCGTCCCGGCGTGGTGCGTGTCAACGATTTGGTTACAGCCCGAGTTCGGCCCGTGCCAGCGCAATCTGGCTGCCGAGCGCAGGATCCCACATCAGGGCCGAATCTGCCGCATGCGGTTGCACCAAGTACGCCCGGCGCAAGGCGTCACGACCACCGATATCGTCGGAGTCTTTCGGTAGCGCGCGCAGCACCGCATCAAGCCCATCACCTAAGTCGGCTGCCGCGTCGAGTTGTTTGGCGCGCAACAACGGGAACGTGGTGATGGTTTTTTTGGTCGCGAATTCGATCACCGCGTTCGAATCGTTGCACACGCCAACATAGCCATAACCATCCGCAGGCATCCCCGCAGCGACGGTTGACCGCTCAATGCGGGTGCGCCGCATGTAAGTGGCGGCGGTGTCGACAGTCTTAAGCAAGTACTGGTAATCCGCATCGGAAGTTTTGGTGACAGTGCTCGCCGTAGCCACCTTGAGACCATTCCACGCTGGGCGCAGATCGGTTTGCCCGAAGAACCCGGCACCACTTGTGCCCAAGTAAAACATTACGCGGGTGTTGACGCTTGGCCCAGCGATGCGCCACGCATGATGGCTGTGCCCCATCGGCACGACAAAGTTTTCGCCGTTCGACAGTTTGATTCCGGTGTCGAGCCAGACTGGCCAAATCACATCACGATCGCCTGCGGCCATCGATAAGAAATTGGCGTACATGCGCTCGTTGCGCACTTCGATCGAATGCCCGGTTGCAACCAATGCCGCAAACAACTCAGCTGGCGTTTTAATTGTTTTGGATTGCAGCGTCACCGACGAGCCATTATCGGCGGCCAACGACGTGAGCAGTTGCGCAAGCTTCGCGGCGTGGGCCGCTTGGCACGGCGACAACGCGCGATTTGGGAAGTGCCCATAGCCAAGCCCTGGCAACCGTGCATCCACCGCTGTTGGTAACGCGCGGTCAGGACTGCAACTACCCAGGACTTGCGCCAGCTCGCCGTGCATCACCTTATCAGGGTTCGCGGGGTCGGCTTTGATACCACCTAACAACGGCCGCGCCGTGGCGATCATCGCGAGTGGAATGGTTGGAAAACGTTCCAGGCCGGTCAGATTTGGATCCGCCATGATGCGAGTGAGCTGCGCGCCAAGTTGCGCGGCCATCGCGGCATTTGGGATCAACGCAGCGATTTCAGCATTGGCAATCTCGGTGAACGCTGGGCCATGCGCTTGCATCTGACGCACCAACGATTTTTGATCAATTGATGGACGCGTACAAACCGCGCTGCACGTTACCGTCAGCGCAACCGTGCCGGTTGGGCGTGCACCATCGCGCAAGCTGTCAAAGGTGCCCGGCAAAATGCGATACACACCGGGTTCGGTCAAGGTGAGCTTGACCCTGGCGTCGCGGACTGGGCCGGAGTCGTCGTCTTCAGCGACCACGCGCCCCGTGCCAGGGCCGACGCCGTCGCCATCGTTAGCAAGCGGGCCTTCCACAATGACGTAGGCATCAACACCGCTGGAGCCTTTTACATCAATTTGCACCGCAGTGCCGCCGAAGGATTCGATGCGATACGCGCCGATCCGACCATCAAGTTTAATGGATATTTTTTCACCTGCGACGGCAGGCCCAGCTTCCACGATATCAAAAGCGCCATCGCCTTTGCCCGGCGCCCACTGGCCCGGGGCTTTATCATCGGCGTCTCCAGGTTCATCAGTACAGCCGGCACCACTGCCAGCGATGCAAGCAGCACCCAAAATCAACGACGACAGCAAGCGGGATCGGCCGAAATTGTATACGCGCATGCACCAGGTTCTGCACGTCGCATGCCGAGCATCGGCCGAGCCGCGGCGCGCCATAGACGCGCGAATCGTGCGTGTTACCAACCTAACCGCCACGCGCGCAGCGCACTGGCTAGTCGATTCGCCGCCACAGTGCAACCGGAGCTGGTCAGCTTACCCCAGCGCTGCAAGGGCTGCTTTGTCGCGCGCGGGGCAACGGTCGGGGCAACGGTCTGGGCAACGGTCGGGGCATGGGTCGGGGCAACGGTCGGCTCACAGAGGCTCCGGAGGGAGCGAGGTGGAGCTTGAACGGTTGCGCTGCGG
>JAGPDK010000309.1 GCA_018057605.1 Kofleriaceae bacterium
TTGCTAACTAGCAGCGTCAAACTGGTGCCTAGCGTTGCACCTATAATTGTGCCGTGCACCGTGGCGCTGCTAGCGTTACGCACAGCAGGCTCACCGCTGTTGCGCGCTTGGTTCACCAACGGCTGTGCCGAGCCGTCGCGGCCCGAATCGCCGGCAACGATCGCATTGCCTTGCGCGGGGGTGTCATCGGCTGGCGTTGCAGTGCCGCGATTCGCTAAGCCACCGGAGGCATCAATGCCAAGTCCGGCATCGGCCGATGCCAGTACGCGGCCGGCGCGCGCGGTGAGCGCAGCGCTAGGATTAAGTTGCAGACTTTCCACTGCGAGCTGTTTGGCGTCGGCAAATTGCCCTTGCACTAACAGCTGTTCGGCGCGCTCGATCAAGGCGGTGGCGACGGGCTCAGGTGCTTGAATTTGCGGCGGCGCTTGGTACGGACTCGGTAGCGGCTGAGCCGTCACCGAGGTTGCACTTGCGATCAGCAGTAACCCGCCCAGGCTCGCTGCGAGGCGCCGCATTACGACCCGAATACCACATTGATACGGGTGGTGATGCCGCCTGTTGATGGGCGAAACCGCCACGCTTTGATTCGTTGCGTCAAGCATTTACCCAGTTGGTGATCCGCGTGTGACGATAAGCCGACGTCGTTGACCATACCGACTTTGTCGACCGACATCGTGACGGCAATTTTTTTAACGTCTAAGAACGGATCCTTCTTGAGCGCTTGTTCGTAACAGCGCCGCGAGATGTCGCTGTTGCGCTGAAACATGTTTTCAACATCATCGGCTTTAAGTTCAAGCACGGGGCCGTTCACGCCGACCGTTTCGACTTTGCCACTGCCGCTATTGTTCGGATTATTGCCGGTGCCGCTGTTGTTCGGATTGTTGCCGTTGCCGCTATGATTTGGATTGTTCCAAGGTTTGACGACTTTGCCAGCACCGTCCGCTGCTGAACCCGGCTTGACCGGTGCTGCACTGCCGGGACGAAATACTGGATCTTTGCGTCCACCAAGATTGGCGTAGTCATCTATTGCGATGCGAGGTCCGTCTTGGTCATCGCTTGAAAACACGCCAGCAGCGACCAGCACGAGAACAATCACGGCTATTGTGGTCAGGGCCACGACGATGATCACGCCCAGGTGGCCACGCTTGGGTGGCGGCGCAACCTGCGCGGCAAGCGGTACACCTGCGGCCGATACGTCGGCAAGTGCATCGGCCTGCGCCGCTTGAGCCGCGAGCGCCAACCCTGCAGTAACCGCGTCGGCCGGTTGCAGCGCCATGGGCGCCGAGCCGTTGGCCAACGCAGCAGATCCGCCGGCCGGGGTTCGCGCGCCTACCCGTGAAGCGCTGCCGATTCGCGCTGCAGCGCCTGACGATGCCACAGCGGCCGCCGGCCCTGAGCGCGAGCGTGGCTGCTTCATTAAGTCGGCAAGATTCACGACACGCGAAACTTCGCCGATGCTTAAGTCATCGTCGTCGTCATCGTGGCTATCAGTGCTGGTTGTTTCACTTGATGTAGTTGGCTCAACCCCGCGCCCCAGCGCATTGAGCATGGCAAATGGATCTTCGGACGGGCCAGAATCAGGCACCGCCAGCTGCGGCGCAGCGGCAATCGTGTGCGGCGCAGCGGCAATCGTGTGCGGCGCAGCGGCGGTCACGTGCGGCGCAGCGGCAATCATCTGCGGCGCAGCGGCGGTCACGTGCGGCGCAGCGTGCGAGGCCGTGCCGGGTGCAGCCTCGCTGGTATTTCGCGCTGCTGCCGATGCGGCCGAGGCAGCGAAAACCGGCGCAGTGCCTGGCCGCGGCGGCGGGCCTTTTGGTGCAGCGGCTTTTTTTTCGAGTCGAAGGCCCCGTAACTGACTCACCTTCTCGACGGGCAGCCAGTCTTCGAAACCCTCGCTCCAGCAATGCAAATCAGCGGCAAACGGATGCTTACTGACCCAGGCTTGGGCCTCAGCCAAAATGAAAGGTCCGGATTGCTGTCCGTCGATCGACACGTACCATTCATCTTCGAGCTGCTGCGGCGGTGCCGGTGGGGCTTCACTCGGGCCCGAAGATGGCGCCATGGTGGTCGGCCGGGCCGCGCGCTCGGCCGTGGCTGGTGCCGGTGCCAAGGCGACCTGTTCTTCCATGCCTTCGCGCACGCTTATGACAAACTCGCAATTTTTGCAGCGAATCTTTAGTACCTTGCCGCGCACCCGCTCGTCGGCAATCGAGTACCTGGTTTTGCAGCGCTCACACGCGAACTTCATGCCTGCACCATGCGGCAAACGAACGGACGTTGCCCACGTTTCCACCCTGAGGTCGCAGCGCATAATTTGCTCGTTGGGCGCGAGCGGCTAGTTTCAGAGACAATGAGCACGTAGTCCTTATTGTGCAAAACTTCTTGCCATACCGCAAAGGGTTGTGACGCCAAGCTGCACGTCGGATTTTTGTCTACAGCGGGCTTGCATCTGTGGAAGTACGCAGAACCGCGGAGGGATCGGCCGGACGGGCCGCGAACCGGGCGCGAAACGTCAATGGTAACAGTGGCACTAAGTCGCGAATGCGACTGCCGGTGGCAGCGATGAGCAACCCGCCAACATGCAGGCTATCGCCCTGGGCCGCAACCTCAAGGACTAAGTCGACGCCGCTGAGTTCCGCGCCAATCCAACGGGCATTTTCACCAGTCACCACGTACAGGGTTTGGTCGAGCAAGCGCAACAGTTTACCCTGGTCGACCCGAAGCGCACTTAATATCCAGGTTTTTTTGATGGCAGTATCTTGCCGGCTAATTACGATTAAGATTTCGTGCTCCTCAATTTCGAGCACCGCCGTCCAAACTAAACCGCGAAACCGCACCGCCACCGGTGGCCGGACCGAATCCGATGCGCGCACGACGATGTCTTCGCCTGAAACCTTGACGGCATCACTCGTCGCTGGGCATTCGGAATCGACCGCACCGCGCGCGTTAGCGCTGACGTTCGCGCCGGTGCGACTCACGCACAAACTTGGCCCTTCGTTTTTTCTGGCGGCTGAACCTCTGGCTTGGTTACTGGGTGCCGCGGGTTCAATGGCTGCCGAACGTAACACCGCCAAGCCGCGCAAGATGTTGTCACCATCGAACACCAGGCGCATGCCGGGTGCGCCGACGGGGATGCCAATGCGAGGGTCCCTTGCGAGCGTGGGCTCACGGCTCGCCATATGAACTTTGGTTTCAACTTGGCTGCGCGTGGCGCCAACGGCGAGGCCGGATTCAGTTCGAGCCACGTCCGCGGCGACGACGGCGACGTAGGCGGTTGGCCCTAATGGATCGCCGCCGAGCAGCACGCTCCCTTGTTCGGCGCGAATCACGTTGTAATGCACCACCCCGGGGATATCCAACAGTGTCAAGCGCGGGCCCGACGGCAATTCATCGAGCTGCGTTGCCAACGATTCGCCTAACATATATGGCCCTACCCCATCACTGCGAATCGCGTGGGGTGGCAGCGCCCGGACCACACCGGCAGGTGGCGGTGTACGCCTCGGCCGACTGCTGGTAACTACGGGCGTCGGTGTTTGCGCGCTGTCGCTACAATGGACGTGACACAACCCTAGTCCCAGCGCTGCAACAATCGACGACAACGGCGCGGCACGACGAGGCATGTTGTTGATTTACCGCAAGATCAGCAAGAGTGCCAATGCAATCACTACCGCGGCTAACCCGACGACAACAGGCCAAGGGGCACCACCGCGCCCAGCCGCTGCACGGGCTGGCGGCGGTGCGTTGCTTCTGATGTCGAGCAACGCAGGTGGTGCGGCGGGCGCTAGCGCAGCGCCTGCGCTGCTAGTGGTCGCCGCATGCGCCGCTGCAGATTGCGCTGCGGCCTGAGGTGCGTCATCGCTATTGGCCGCGCCGCCGGCTGGGGCGACAGCGTTGTCGTCGAGCCCGTGCTCTGGCGCCGGTGCCGGCGTCGGCCCCGGCTTGCTTGGACGTCGTGTGCGATCCCGGGGCGCACTGGCTTCCCGCACCGGAATTGGCGTTCGCAGCGATTGTAGCTCTTTGAGCTCCATGCCCAACGCTGCCGCGATCTCGGCATCACGCTCCTCAACATCTTCCCACTCGGGTACCGGCGTGGCTTCGGGCTCTCGTTCGGCCGCTGAGTAGCTGGCAAATACGCCGCTATCGAAGTCGAGATCATCGCTGGTGGTAATTACTTCGTTGCCGCTGATCAACTCCGGCCGCCGCGTGCCGCCGCCCGCTTCGGTCAGTTCGTCGAGGTAGCGGGCAATTGGCACCGGCCCTGAGGTCAGCCTTTGGTCGCGTAAAAACGTTTCCAAGTCATCAGCCAAATCATACGCACTTTGGTAGCGGTCAGCCGCGTGATGTTCGAGGGTGCGCATCACGATGGCTTCAAGGCCAGCGGGGAAGTCGCGGCGCACAAACGTTGGCGGTTCAATCTTGCCCTCGGCCAAGCGCGCGACAACCTCGGCTGCGTTGCCGCGGAACAGCCGTTTACCGACGGTGATTTCATACAGGACGATGCCAAGCGAGAAAATATCCGAGCGATGATCCACGGGTTGCCGCACCGCTTGCTCGGGCGACATGTAACTGAGTTTGCCAGGTATCACCGATTCGCTGCGGAACCGTTGGCCGCGCGCTTTGGCAATACCAAAGTCAATTACCTTGAGGAAACCGTCCTCGGTGACCAGCAAGTTACTCGGCGAAATATCACAGTGCACAATGTCGAGCGGTGCGCCGGCCAATGCTGAATCCATCGCGCTGCGTTTCGAATGAAAATAGCCCATGCCTGCAGCGGCTTGACGAATCAGTTCGACCGCATGTGGCAGCGGCAAAAATTTGCCATGGGTTAGGCCGCGACGACACAGCTCATTGAGCTCTTCGCCAATGATGTACTCCATCGCGATGTAAGGAATGTCATCTTGTGAATCAACATCGTAGACGTGAACGATATTGGGATGATTGAGCAGCGCGCCGATCCGGGCTTCATCGAGAAACATCTCAACGATACGACTGTCATCAGCGAGCTCAGGCCGTAAGCACTTGATCACGACTTCTTTTTCGAAGCCAGCCATCGCTGCTTGCCGCGCCAAATAGATTTCGGCCATGCCGCCAACGGCGAGCCGACGCACCAACGTATACCGATCACCAAAGCCAATTGGCCGGCCAAGGGCTGCGGCGCTTGCCCTCATCGCAACGCTCCAGCCGCAACAGTCAGGCTGGGAACGTGCGGCGGCCATTGCCGCGCCCACGCCGCCCACGGCCGGTGGGCGGTCGCAGTTGCATCCAGCGCAGCGCGCACCCCGCCTGAGATTGGCAGTGGCACCACATTGCCGCCGACGGCGAGGGATGGCGCAGAAGCTGCGAGCGCGCCATACGCGCTAGGCTGCATAAACACGTTGGCAACCGCCGCCATGCCTGAGCCAACGCCTTCAAGATCGTAACCGCCTTCAAGGACAGCGATGATACGCCCGCCGCAGATGTCATCGGCAACCAGCCGCATCACTGCGGATAGCGCAGCAAAACCACCCGCCGTCACGGTCATGCCGGCGATTGGATCGTGGACAAACGCATCAAAGCCTGCAGAAATCAAAATCAGATCCGGTTTAAACTCGCGCAATGCCGGCGCAAAAACATGGGCGGCAACCGCGAGGTAATCTGCATCACCAGCACCAGCCGGGAGGCCAACGTTGAGGGTTTGCCCAAGCGCTGCGGGGCCGCCAACTTCGGTCGGCGCGCCCGTGCCTGGATAGTAGGGGAATTGATGCACCGACAAATACATGACGTTCGGATCATCCCAGAAAATATCTTGGGTACCATTGCCGTGATGGACGTCCCAGTCGACGATTGCCACGCGTGCTGCACCCGCGGCGCGCGCGGCGGCGGCGGCGGCGGCTACATTGTTGAGCAAACAAAAACCCATCGCGCGATCACGGGTCGCATGATGCCCGGGCGGCCGCACCACCGCGACGCCACGCGTGATTTGACCGGCCATAGATTGCAGGGCCAACTCACAAGTGGCACCTACGGCCGACGTTGCGGCGCGCCAGCTGCCTTTGGAAAAATACGTGTCTGGGTCTACCCAGCCATCATTGCCGGCGACTAATTTGGCCAGCTGTTCTAGGTGTTTGCCGTCATGCACGGCAGCGAGCTCGGAGTCATAAGGCGCGCGCACGGCGACGTGCAAACCGACCTTGGTGATGCCGGTGGCTAACAAGGCATCGCGCGCAGCGGTGGCGCGTGCGGGTCTTTCAGGATGACCCGACGGGGCGTGGTGATCCAGGAACACCTCGTCGAGAACGTAGCCAAGCATTGTGGGTCGGGATACTAGTCTTTTTCTGACCGTAACGCACGCTGCATAAGGCCCGTCATCGCGTCTTTTGCTGAAATTCCGCCATAGAGCACGGCGTTCATGGCACGGGTCAACGGTGCGTCGACGCCCAGTTTTTGCGCCAGTTCATGAGCTACTTTGGTAGTTTTGACACCTTCGGCCACCATTCGCATTTCGCTCAAAATGGCCGCCATGGTCTGGCCCTGCCCCAGCGCCAAACCAACGCGGCGGTTACGTGACGAGTCGCCCGAGCAAGTAAGAACTAAGTCACCCATGCCCGAAAGCCCAGCGAAGGTATGTGGGTCGGCCCCCATCGCGATCCCAATGCGGGTGATCTCAGCCAAGCCACGGGTAATCAGGGCGACGCGAGCATTTGAGCCCAGCGCCAAGCCGTCGGACACCCCGGCCGCAATGGCGATAACGTTCTTGAGCGCCCCAGCGATCAGCACGCCACGCACATCTTGACTTGAATAAATTCGAAATCGGATCGACGACAACGCGCGCTGCGCTTGCTCGACGGTTTCGGCATCATGGCCGGCGAGCACAATCGCGGCTGGCAACCCCGCAGCGATCTCACTTGCGAACGTCGGCCCAGATAAATAGGTTGCCCGCGCTGCGATGCGGGTTGGAAAAATCTCGCGATAGACCTGATCGATCGTCGCTAAGGTTTTGTCTTCAAGTCCCTTGGAGGCGTTAATAACCACGGCATCGGGGTGCAAATGTGGCGCCGCCGCACCTAGTACGTCGCGAA
>JAGPDK010000310.1 GCA_018057605.1 Kofleriaceae bacterium
ACCGCCACCGCCACCGCCACCGACGTCTACGGCCGCGCCCATTGCCGTTGCGGCGCCTGTCGCAATAATTTCCGATGATTTTGCACCACTGGCTGAATTACCGGCCAACGATGTCGGCGGCGGCCAACTCACCACGCTTGTACATATGAGTGTTACGGCCGATAGCCAATGCCACATCCGTATTGCCGCCGAGGAGCCGAGCACCCAAACCATGTACACCATCACGCGTATGCGAGATCTTGAAGCCGAAGCACGCATCGGCATGATGACGGCAACAACGCACGCCGTGCGCGCGCGCACTGCAATGACGGCCACGTTGGTTGGCCTCGGTGCCGACGTTAATTTACGTGAGCAGCGTCGACTCGCCGCCATTGAAGTAAAAGTCCAGCAACAGCGCCTAGCCGCGATAGAAGCTGGGCTATCGGTTCGAGTACGCGAACGGCAAAGCGGCGCTACTGCAGCGGCCGGCATCGACGCAAGTTTGCAAATCGATGCGCAACACGAACGACAATATCAACTTGAATATCAACAAGCCGAACTGCGCGCCAATATGGCGCTGACCGCACGCGCATCGTTGTTGTCGTTGTGCGTCGCTAGTGGTGCCGATATCAATCGGCGCGCGCGCGCGCTGCAGTTGGAAAAACAACGCATCGTGTGGGCCTACCAGATTCGCGCAGGCTGGGAGCAAATGCTGATTCGGTCGGGCGCCAATCCTGACCTGCGGGCTGAGCTACGGTTACACGCCGAGAATCAACGCTCGCAACAACGCGCGCAAGTCATTGCCGACCAACAGCTGCGCGTAAGTTTGGCGTTACAAGCGCAAACCCAACTCACCGGGTATCTAGTTGGACTCGGTGCAGTAGCGCGCCCCCCGATGCCAGCCGACCTCGATGACTACCGCAGCGAAGCGCCGAGTCCGGAATTTGGCTGGGTAGCCGGGCGCTGGGTCTGGGCCAATTTGCAATGGACGTGGATCCGCGGCGGTTGGATCGATCGGCAAAGTGGCTTCGCTTCTGCGACCACCGTCAACAACGACGCGCGCCCAAACACCAACAATGCAAGCGTCGGTGTGAATGTCGGCGGCAATGTCGGCGTTGGCGCGACTGTGCCATCAAATCCTATTTCGATTGGGCCCGTGATCATCGATCACCGTGGGATTTCGTTGCCAACCGGCGTGGTCGTTGAGCCTCGGCGGCCCGCGCCTGGTCCGGTAGTGACGGATCATCGCGGCCCTGCGCCGGTCACACCAAGCCCGACGTCAGCTCCGCGTCCCAAAGCCAAGCCTGCACCAACCGTACGCGATCACCGCTAACTGCACGGCGTACTGAGTGCGGAGTGCGGAGGTCGGAGGTCGGAGTCCCTGGGTCGGAGTATGGCCCGAGGCCAATAGAATGCGATTACTCACGAACCAACGTCACGCCTAATGTGCGCCGATGATACGCGACATCACTGGCTAGATTGGTCCAGGTGGCAGCGCGCCCCTCCAACGTCCAGCGCGGTCCCACGCGGTACCCCAAACGTAACTGCACCACGCTGCGAGCTTCGTCAGCGAGCGTTGATATTTCAGGATTGAGCGGATCCACTACCAGTTTTGCGCCGGCACTAAATTCATCAAGCTGCGCCGTTGCACCAACGGTGGCAAATAGTTTTGCCGATAACGCGCGGGTTGCAGCAACACTGAGCTGATGGCGCCGCAACGAATGCCCAAAGCTACTGCTTACGATATCGAGTATCCGATAACTGCCACCAACGATGAACGCCCCGACATACGTCAACTCAACACCCGCCCGCATCACCTGGTCATGCCGCGCCACCGTGGTGTCACGGACGCATTCGGGCCGCAGCATCGTTGGTGGGCACAGCGAAGTTTGGGCCTTGGCATCAAACCGCCGCAGCTCGTAGCCTGCCGTCACGGTTAACGTCAGCGCCGATTCGAGATCATTGGATTGCCACAACCTGGATTCAAGCGCCGTGGTTGCAGCACCACCACGATAACTCTGTAGCGGATTAGGGCGATAACGAAAATCACGTCCGCCAACAGCGACGATGAAACGATGCGCGTTGTGTTGAAGTGTTACCAAGCCTTCGGCGTTTGCGTTGCGAAAGGTTCGCGCCCCCAAGACACCTGCGAGCCCACGCGCATCCGTGAGCGACCCGTGAGCGCCAACGCCTACCCTGCCTTCGCCGGCATCGCCCGGCTGATAGAGCCAGCGCAAATCGACACTGCCAAGGCCCACAACTTCACTCGCCAACGTTGGATCCAACGCGGCGCGCAGGCGCCCAACCAGATCAAAATTGAAACGATGCCGCCCGTGCGCAAACCGGCCTGCCGCCGACCCCGCAGCACGCAACACCATCGCCGCCACCGGATCAGCATTGGCTGTCGCCAGCGTAACGTTGGAATCAAATTCGAGGCCAGTTTCCGCAAGCACATTGATACCGTCGGCATGGGCCAGCGCAGCGCAAAAACCGCCAGCACCGAGCCCGAACAATGAAAGTACCAGCGCGCCTGTCACGCGCCCGGCCCTGTCGCGCCGGCAGGTGCGCGCGCCGAGGTGGGTGTGGCCCCGCTCCGAGCGTGCGCTCGTTCGCTCCATGACTGGGCCCCGCTCCGAGCGTGCGCTCGTTCGCTCCATTTCCGGGCCAGTCATTCGCACCGACGGTACACGGCGCCGGTGGCAACAACAACTGGATCGTGCTAGGTCACGACCATGAATGCACGCATCGTCAGCCGCGGGTTACTTGGGCTTACCGTCGCATTAATCCTGGGCTGTCATCGTGGTGACAAAAACAAATGCGAACAAGCGGTGCGGAATGTGTTCGTACTCACATTCTGGCACGACGGCGAAAAACAGTTGGCGAAATTGCCCGAAGCTCAGCGGCTCGATCAGCGCCGCCTACTCGAGCAAAAATTCGACACGATGATGAAACAAGATTTTGCACGCATCGTGTCACAGTGTGTCGCGGCGGGAGACGACGATCGCGCCGACTGCATGATTAAAGCTGACACGTGTGCCAAAGCCAAAGCTTGCATGCCGGGCGACTCCACGGTCGATATTAGCGGCCAATGCCAGTAGTTAAGTAGCGGCAAAGCGTTGGCACAGCCCATGCGCCCCACTAGCGTCGCGGCTGCCGCAGCAGTTTTGCGCGGGCTTCCATCTCGGCACGCTTGACGCGCAGCAACTCAAGCCGGGCTTGCACCGCGGCACGTGTGGCCTTCGCTACCGCCGCACGCATCGTTGGATCATCGGAACGCGCTGCGCCTCGTAGCGCAGCAAGTTGCTTTTTATCCACCAGGTCGGCCAACACCACACCAAAATCATTGAGTGACGAACTGACGGTTGGCGAGACTAGCCCTCCGCCCTCCTCGCGCGACGGACCACCAGGGCCACCTTGCGGAGCCACCGCAGATTGGTCGGCCCCGTCCCGCGCGCTGCGGGCTTGCTGATCCCCGCGCCGGGGTTGATCGTCGTCACGCGTAGTTACGTCGATGGCACGGGCATGGTTGCGCCGCAATTCTTCCGCCCGCAACGCAGCCGCTTCTTGTATAGCCAAACCGTCGAGCTGATACCCAATCTCGATTTCACTTTGCCGTAATGCGGCCGCTTGCGCTTCGAGTTCTTCGGGATCCGCCAATGGATCAATTTCCATCGACGGCACAACAATTTTCTTCACCGGCGCACTCGGGGCGGCAACACGGTTACGCTCCGCGAGCAACACCACGCGCCGAGCCTCGGACAAGCCAGGTTGCGCCAGCTCACGATTGATTGCATCGAGCTTACCCGCGACCAACAAAGAAGTAATCTTAACCACTGTGGCCTGCGCGGCAAGCACGCGTTGGTTTGCGGTAGCCAACGCTTTAGCCAACTCTAGCGATGCCGAAAGCTTGGCACGCAAATCGCGATCGCGCCGAAAACCAGCACGCTGTTTTTTGAGTTCATCCACCGCTGCCAAGGCGGCCGCATACGACACCGACAACGCATTTTTCTCCGCGGTGCGCTGGCGCAACGTTGCCTGCGCTGGCGGCAGGTCACTGGCACCCACCGCGGCGCTACCTGCCCGGCCCGCGCCCTGATCGGCTTGGGCTCGACCAGTCCCAGCGCACAGCACGCCTGCGACCGCGAGGGCATATAGGATAAGACGCACCCCCAAGGAGTAAGCAGCTCCCGTGCCATTTGCAAGTATTCGAAAACACTCGATTGTATTTTCTGCTGCACGGCGAATTTTGCTGTTTTCTGCACGATCCCCTCAGAATCCTGAGGGTCAGCTTCTGACGTTGGGCTACCGGACTTCGGTAACGACCGATCAGGTAATCCGGTATTTTTCGAGCTTGTAGTACAGCGCCGACGTCTTAATTCCCAACATCCTCGCGGTTTCGGTTTTGACTTTGTTGCTTTGTTCGTATGCCTTAAGAATCAACTGGCGCTCCAAATCTTCCAAGATTTCAGGGAGGGCTAAGGCGCGATTGACGCTAAGCGCATCGATCGGCCCCGCCGGCTGCAAAAAGGGCGGCAATGCCGCCGGCACGATGGTGTCACCTTCGGCAAACACCAACGCTTGCTCCATGGCGTTTTCTAATTCGCGCACATTACCCGGCCAATGATAGGCCAACACCTGCCCTAGTGCTTCATCGGAAATCGCATGCACGCGCGCATTGGTTTTCGCGGCTAGCTTGCCAATGAAGTGCTGCACCAACAACGGAATATCGTCGCGGCGATCACGCAGCGCCGGCAACGCCAACGGAATGACGTGCAACCGAAAAAACAAGTCTTGGCGAAACCGCCCTTCGACCACTTCCTTGTCGAGGTCTTTGTTGGTTGCCGACAACACGCGCACATCAACTTTGACCGTGGCTTCGCCGCCGACCCGCTCAAAGGTTCGTTCTTGCAACGCCCGTAACAACTTGGCCTGCATCGGCGCCGGCACATCGCCAACTTCGTCGAGAAACAGCGTGCCACCGTCAGCTAATTCGAACCGGCCCAACTTTTGGCGGATGGCTCCGGTAAACGAACCTTTTTCGTGACCGAACAATTCGCTTTCCAACAGCGACTCCGTCAAGGCGCTGCAATTGACTTTGACAAAGGGACCAGCGGCACGCCGCGACATGCGATGAATCGCGCGGGCGACGAGTTCTTTACCGGTACCACTTTCCCCGCCAATAAATACCGTGGTGTCGCTCACTGCGACTTTTTCGATCGAGCGTCGCAGCGCTAGCATTTTTTCCGATTGCCCAATCAACTCGGTAAAGCGATTGTCAGTTTCGCGTTGCAAATATTCGGAGAACGCTTCCGAACGACGTCGGCCACGACGACTCGCACACAACTCTAAAGCGCGTTCGGTCTTCAACCGGATCAACGATGCGTCGACCGGCTTGGTAATGAAGTCAAACGCGCCGAGCTTCATGGCTTCCACCGCTGCTTCGACCGTGCCATAGCCCGTTAGCAGCATCACCGGCACGTCTGCGTCAATCGCCGCCACGGCTTTGAGCACATCAACGCCGGTCATCCCGTCCATCTTAAAATCGGTGATCACAAAATCGGCGCCGTGGGCCCGCATGGCGTCAACCCCTGCCGCACCGCTGGCACAAATCACCGGCGTGTGACCAATTTTTTTAATGGCGTGCGCCAAACCATCGCGAATGGTCTCATTGTCGTCGATGATGAGCACTGTCGCCATGCTTAAGCTTTACCGTGCGCAATGCCGCGCGGCAAGCGCAGGACAAACCGGGTTTGCGTGCCGACACGTTCCATTACAACTTCACCACGATGAGCGCGAGCGATATCACGCACAAACGCCAACCCCAAGCCCGTGCCTTTTTGCCGCGTAGTAAAAAACGGTTCGAACAACCGAGCTGCGACTTCGGGCGTTATGGCCTCGCCGGTATTTGCAACCGCAATCCACACGATGCTCGGCTCGCTGCCCGCAGTGATCTGTACTACCGCGCCCGCCGCACTCGCTTGCACGGCGTTATGCGCCAAATTGAGCAAGGCGCGGCGCAGTTGGCCGCGATCTGCGAAAACTTCGAGCGTTGCAGCACAATCCACACTGACCGCGCAGTTCTCGATTGCTACCAACGGCGCCACTTCAGCGAGCAACTCCGCGACCCGCACAACACTGCGCTCGATGGGGGGGCGGCGGGCATAATCGAGAAAGTCGGTGACCACCCGGTCGAGATAGCCCAGCTCGCGCTCGATTTTCGCGACATAACCAGCGCGTTCGTCATCGGCGGGCAACTCATCGCGCAAAATGCTGGCGTACAGCGTCATGCCCGCTAGCGGATTGCGTACTTCATGGGCGATGCCAGCCAACATCGCCTGCAGCTCGGTGTCGCGTTGCCGCAATGCAACCCGCATTTCATCCATGGTTTCACCAAGCACCCCAATTTCATCGCGACTGGTAACCTCCACCGCCTGCGATAGGTCGCCGGTCTTCATGCGCTCGGCGGCGAGCGCCAACCGCCGCACATGGCCGGTGATACGCACCGTCATAACCGCTGTTGTCAACAGCACGACGGACACCAAGGCCAACCCCCAGTACAACAAATTGGCCCGCAGTTCGCGCAGCCGCAGAAAATACGTGGCCGGGGCTTGGGCGCCAATGACCAACACCACCTTTGCGTCAGTATCCGAGGCGTGCACAGGCGCGTATCCGGTTTTATAGGTGACACCGTCCTTGCCAACGAAAGTCACCGAAGCCGCGGTGGAGCCGCGGTCGAACACCGCAGCGACTTCAATCCGATCTAGTTGCGCTTCGTAGCGTGGAGTGCCAATCGCGCTGCCGACCGTGTCGGCTCGAACCGCAAAGGCCCGATCGAAAACAAACAGCGTAACCCCGGATGCGGCTTCGATGGCCTGCAATTTTTTGACCGCACCTTGATATCCACGGTCATCCTCGTTGCCAGGACCGAGCTCAAGCAGATACTTGCCGCGCAATTGCGTCGATGCAGCGGCAGCCACTGCGGTCAACCGGGTGCCAAGTTCGGCATCGAGATCGCGGCGCGTTACCTCAAGTGCCACCCACCCGAATACCGCAAAC
>JAGPDK010000311.1 GCA_018057605.1 Kofleriaceae bacterium
TGATTACGCCGGTTCGGGTTTGCACCCGCGACAGCGTGGCTTTGGCAATTCCAAAATCGCACAGCTTGACTTCGCCCGAGTACGACACGATGACATTGGAAGGCGACACGTCACGATGAATGATGCGCAGTGCTTTGTGTCGAGCATCGACTGCCGAGTGTGCGGCGTGCAAGCCCGAGGCAATTTCCGCACAGATGTAGCTAGCGTGCTCGACGGGAATGCTTTTCTTCTTGGTGCGACAACGCTCAAGCGTGGTGCGCATGTCTTTGCCGTCGACGTGCTCCATGGCAATGAAGTACTCGCTGCCAGCCCGCGCAAATTCGTAGACGCGTGCGATGTTGACGTGGCGCAATACGCTTGCGATTTTGGCTTCATCGACCAGCATTTGAATGAAGTCGTCGTCTTCGGCCAAGTGTGCGAGCACTCGTTTCACCGCCACCAGGTGCGGCGTGCCCGAGCTGTCGAACGTGCGCGCCCGGTAGATCTCGGCCATGCCGCCGAACGCAATGCGGTCGAGGAGATGGTAACGGCCAAGCTGCTGTGCACGTTTCAAAGCCTCTCCATCGTACACTAGACAACCGCCGGCAGGTACCTGTGCGATCGGGTGACCTGCCGGCGGGTATGGGCCGCGCGTCTGCGGGTATCGCAACGTGGCGCGAATCCGTGCAAAATGACGGCGGCCCGCTATACTGGGCCCATGACGCGTTTAGCTGTTGTTTTCGCCGTGCTTGGCCTCGCTGCCTGCAGCAAGTCCGCCGGCTCCCAAGATCAATCCACCGCTACGGTAAAGCCTCCAGCCAACGAAGGCGCCGGCGAACGCATTGCCGTACCAGGCAGCACGGTTGCGTCGCCACCGACGATGAATACCGGCGGTGCCGGCGCAGAAACCGCCATGGGCAAAGAACCGCCCGGCGCGGGCACAGGGCCCGCGACCGCCGGTGCGGATACTTCGTTTACCTTAACCATCGACCCATTCACTGGTGCCGCCGGCGCGGCCGTCGCAGGCAGCCTCAAAATCGTGCCAGGCAAAGGCTTTCACGTAAACAAGGATTTCCCCGTCAAACTCACGCTTGAAGCGCCGGCCGGCGTCACCCTTGCCAAAGCGGTTCAAGAAAAACCTGACGCCGCACAGTTCGACGACGACAATTTGATTTTTAACGTCAAAGCCACCGCCGTGACGGCCGGCAGCTACAACATTAAAGGCAAGTTCAAATTTGCGGTCTGCACGGCGTCGACGTGTGATCCCAAGTCGGTGCCGGTTGATATCGCGTTGGCCGTCAAATAGGCGGCGTTTGTCGGTCGTGGTAGGGTAGGGCGGCATGAGTGCAGCCGATTCTGATCAAGCCACGGTGCAAGCCTCGCTAACTGAGCTAGGCATCAGCATCGCCACTGAGTTCGCACGTAATCGTCGGGTGTTGGCGTTTGCCGAATATCTGGCGCTAGCCAAAGCCCAGCCGACCCGGCAATTGCGGTCGGCCGCGCAATATATGGTGGACTGCTTCGATCATTTCGGTAGCAGTGACATCGCGTACCCGTGGGGCAAGATCCGCCGTTTTCATATGTTTGATACCCCATGGCTGGCGGCAGTCACCGACGAGCGCGACCGCATCAGCAATGATGACCGGCTGTACGGCCAAGAAGAAGTGCAAAACCAAGTGTACGCGGTGTTGCGCTCGTTTGTAGCGGACGGCCGGCCGACCAAATTAGTATTGTTGCATGGGCCTAACGGCTCCGCGAAGTCGACATTTATCCGCGCGATGGGGCGAGGCATGGAGCACTACTCCACCCTCGACGAAGGCGCGATGTACCGGTTTAGTTGGATCTTCCCAACCCAAAAATCGGGCAAAGGTGGCATTGGGTTCGGCGGTACTGGGGCCCCGGCACAAGCCAACGACAGTTTTGCCTACCTGCAAGACGACGCGGTTGATGCGCGGCTCGGCGATGAGCTGCGCGACCATCCGCTGCTGCTCATCCCAGTGGCGCAGCGCAGTGCCTTGCTCGACCAGATGTTGACGGCGAACCCGGCGTTTCACGTTTCGGATTATCTGCGCCATGGCTCATTGTCGCCGAAAAATCGAGCGATTTATGAGGCCTTGTTGGCGAGTTACCACGGTGATTTCCTCAGTGTGCTGCGCCACGTCCGAGTCGAGCGGTTCTACGTGTCGGCGCGTTACCGGCAAGGCTGGGTCACCGTCGAACCACAATTGTCGGTAGATGCTACGGAGCGCCAGGTTACCGCGGATCGGTCACTTTCGGCGCTGCCAGCCTCGTTGCAATCGGTGGCGCTATTTGAATACGGCGGAGAAATCGTCGGCGCCAATCGCGGCATGATCGAATTTGACGATTTACTCAAACGGCCGCTGGAACATTACAAATATTTGCTCACCAGCGTCGAGCGTGGTGCCTTGTCGATGCAAAGCGCAACCCTGTTGCTCGACGTCGTATTCATTGGCAGCTGCAACGATATTCATCTTTCGGCGTTTCGCGAAATTCCTGACTTTCAAAGTTTTAAAGGCCGAATGGAGTTCATTCGGGTGCCGTATTTGCGCGATGTTAACCATGAGCTCGCGTTGTACCAAGCGCGCTTGGCCGAAGCCTCGGGGCCGAAACATGTCGCACCGCATACCGCGTACGTCGCTGCGTTGTGGGCGGTGCTCACGCGCATGCGCAAACCGCAGACTGATAAATATACCGGCGGGTTAGCCGAAACCGCAGCGGCCCTCACGCCACTCGACAAAGTTTTGCTGTACCAACGTGGCACGACGCCTCGCGGCATCAGCCATGAGCGGGCCCGCGAATTGTTGCCGGCGATTGCCGCGCTGTGGCATGAGTCCGACGCCTATCCCATGTACGAGGGCCGCACCGGCGCATCGCCCCGTGAAATGCAAAGCATTTTGCAGGCCGCCGCAACCTCGGCGCGTTACAGCTACGTGTCACCGTTGGTCGTGCTCGACGAAATTGCCGAGTTGTGTAAACAGATCAGCGTCTATGAATTTTTGCGGCAAGAAACGCTACCAGGCGGCTTCCACGATCACCCGAGGTTGTTGGCTACGGTTCGTGAGCAACTCTTCGATCGGATTGATGAAGATGTGCGCCGCGCGGTTGGATTGGTCGACGAAGGTGAATACACGCGGGTGTTTGAGCGTTACGTCACCCATGTCATGCATGTGCTGCGCAAAGAAAAAGTGCGCAGTGCGTCAACCGGGCGACTCGAAGACCCCGACGCAGCCTTGCTCAACGATGTCGAAAGCACGTTGGGCATTCTGCCCGCAGCCGCCAATGAATTCCGTAGCAGTTTAATTGCCAAAATCGGCGCGTGGTCGATTGATCACAAAGGCGAAAAGCCTGAGGTGACCAAGATTTTTGCTGACCTGCTCGATAAGTTGCGCGAAGCCTATTTCCTGCGCCACAAAGATCAAATCCGCAAAGGCGTGGTGGAACTTGTGCGCGAACTCGCAGGCGATAGCTCCAGCCTCGACGAAGCTGGCAAGCAACGCGCCCGCACCGCGCGTGAACGGCTACACGCAGCGGGTTACACCGACGAATCGGCGCGCGATTTGGTGGGTGCGTTGACGGGCTTGCGCTACCGCGGCTAGCGCGTCGCAGCAGGCGTTCCTACCCATTCGTTGTGCTGGCCTGCCGGTGCTGTGCGCAGGCCTGCTAAGCTTTGGCTATGAACGTCGGCGAACCGCAGCATTGGACCTTTGCGTTTCGAGATCCGGCACGCGAGGCCGCGTACATGGAGGTGCATGGCCGAGAGGTTCGTCAGTTCTATCGCATCGCGATGACCGCGATCTTGGTGTTGTGGTGTGCTTCGGTTGGCCTCGATTTTTCAGCGCGCGCTGGCAGCCGCACGCCGTACATGGTGATTCGCTTCGCGGTGGTGGCGCCGATGCTGGCGCTAGCGATCGCGGTGGGTTTTGCCCCGCTGCGCGTGTACTTACGGTTGTGGCACGCGATGGCGATTGCGGTACTAGCAACTGTCGTTGGCGGCACGGTCGCGCTCGCCGCCGTTGCCACGGCGGATGTGTTTGCGTACACGCTCGGCGGCTTCCTGCTGGCCTTGACGATCGGGGCTGGCCTTGATCTAGGCCGAGCGTTCTACATTATGGTTGTTGGCGTCGTGTTGGCCGCGGTGATGATTGTGGTGATTGTGGTGTCGCCGCACACGACCACCCGCGACGCGATGGTCGATGTGCTTTGGGTCGGTGTTGCCCTCGCGGGCGCAGTTATCATGAGCGGCCGAGCTGAAGTCGCGCGCCGCATTCGGTTTGTCCAAGCCGGTTTGCTGGCCACCGAGAAGAATCGCAGTGAAGCCCTGCTGAAAAATTTACTACCGGACCCCATCGCGGCGCGGCTCAAAGAAGGCCCTATTACAATCGCCGATGGCCTCGGGAATGTGACGGTGTTATTTGCAGACCTCAAAGGCTTTACGACGCTCGCGACCAAACTGACGCCGGCCGAGCTGGTGCAACGCCTCGATTGTGTTTTCTCAGCGTTCGATGCACTCGCCGCGCACCACGGGCTCGAAAAGATCAAAACCATGGGTGACGCCTACATGGCGGTAGCGGGCGCGCCTTTCGCGCGGCAAGATCACGCATCGGTGGCAACCCGCATGGCCCTCGACATGATCGATCGGTTGCAGCAACTTGAACCGACGTTGGCGCTGCGCATCGGCCTGGCTTCGGGGCCGGTGGTTGCCGGGGTGATTGGGCGCAGCAAGCTAAGCTACGATTTATGGGGCGCGACGGTGAACTTGGCCAGTCGCATGGAGTCCCACGGCATCCCTGGCCGGGTGCAGATTTCGCAAAGTACCCGCAACCTGCTCGATGCTACGTTTGCCGTTGAAGATCGAGGCGAGGTTGAGCTCAAAGGGCTTGGGCCAACGCCCACGTTTTTGATTTCTGCTCGGTGATATTGCTTGCTCGACGAATCGGCGCGCCATGCAGTTGGTTGGTTGCCGGGGTTGCGCTACCGTCATCGCGCGCGGTGTAACGCTGCCACCGTCGACGAAATTTTTGTGTTGGGTTCAATGTTACGTCACTGAAAGTATCCTCACTATGTCATTCCAATTGCCCAGCTCTACAATCACTTTGGCGGCGGCATTGCGGGACCTGCAACATGGTTCGGCCAAAGCGCGTGCCGTCGCGGCGCACGCACTCGGCGACGTCAACGCCGACCTGCCCACGGTTACCAAAGCGCTGCTTGCGGCACTCGACGATTTACACGCACTGGTGCGCGCTGAAGCCGTGGCTTCGCTGGCGCAACTTTGGTCGGGCGGAACGGCGGTGCGCAGCAGCGGGGCTGGGCCAGCGCGAGCACGCGGGGCATTTCTCGACGCTGCGACCACCGTTCCAGCTTACGTGATGGCGGCTATTTGCAAACGTTTATCCGACGGCGATCCAGCGGTGCGGCAAAACGCGGCCATTGCGTTGGGCACCATTGGCGATCCTGCTGGCTTTGCGCCATTGGCCGAAGCGTTGGCCACCGGCTCGGCTGATGTGCGTTTTCAAGCCGTGACCAGCATGGTCGAAATCGCACCCGCGCAATCGTATCAACTGCTGCTCGGTGCGCTCGACGACCGCGATCATGAAGTGGTTGGCGCTGCAGCCTTGGGCCTTGGCGCCATCGGCGATGGCGCGGCAGTAGCGCGGTTGGCACCCGTGCTCGAACACGCCAACCCCAACGTACGCTTCGATGTTGCGTATGCCATGGCGCACCTGGGCGATGGCCGCGGCCGCGCCGTGTTAGCCACGGCGCTCGACGACAGTGAGCGCGGTTGGGATGCGGTACTCGCGTTGACCTTGCTTGGTCAGCCGGCCGACTGCGATTTTTTGTTTGAATGTTTGAACCGGCGGCAGCCGAGCGATGAAGTCAAAGCCGCCGCGGCCGGTGCGTTACTGCGCTTGCACGATAGCCGCAGCGCTGCGGCCCAAGCGGTGTTGCTCAAAGCCTTACAATCGCGCAAAGATCATTTGCGTGGCATTGTCGTCGAAGAACTGCGCCGATTGGCTGATCCATGGGCCTTGGCAACGTTGAGCCAATTTCGCTCCAGCCGCAAAGGCCGGGCGTTTATTGATGTGATCGATGAGACGCTGGCGAAGGCAACGTAGTAGTCACATCATGGGTTGTGGATGGACTAATTGCGGAGATGCACGTGGTGCGTACCTACCATGAAGTTTGACGCACAGTGGTACGTGGCCCCAGCACCGCAACTGCGGGCGCAAGGCATGGCGCTTGTTGGTGCCATGCCGATTCGCAAGCGGCCAGCCTGGTTACGCGATCTGTTGTTGACGTTGCAGCCGCTGCTGCCATTGCCATTTCAAGACCTAGCCGCGTCGCTTGGAGCAATTGCCAAGAAAGAAACACCCGTATCATTTCCAACGGCAACGGAGCACAGGCTAAGCAAGGCCGCGCACCTTCGAAGCGATTCTTCAACAATGTGTACGCGCTTGTCACGGATAGATTCAAACGTAGGTTTTAGTGAAGTCTCATTTGGGCCGAGGAATACCAGAACGTTGCCACTTTGGAAGTGTCGCAACCACAACGTTGCCAACTCTTGAAAGTAGGCTGCGCCCCATTGTTTCGTTTTACGAGCAGAACCCGGAATAAGCGCGAGAGTTGATTCACTATTTTTATGATACTCCTCAAATCGTGAAAAAGCCCACTTGCTCTCTTCAGTTGAAATTCCGACCTTTAGAGGAGGAGCATGGTGGACTGGCCGAATTGCTCGCAACAGATTCAATCGCCGCTGCACATGATCAGGTTCAACTGCAAGATCGTTGTGAACAACATTCGTGAAGGCGCGCGAAGAGAACAATCCGGGGTGTCCGACTCGAATGGGTGCATTCAATAACGAACATAGTAGCCGCGAACGCATTGAAGGGTGCGCACAAAGCACGATATCGAAATTGCTCTGGTTCAACTCTTTAGCGAGTTTCCTAAGAGAGGATAACCCACCTTCTTCGCCGTGTTTATCAAAAATCCTGATACTAGTC